>CAZYQJ010000372.1:0-5775 GCA_964649925.1 uncultured Litorilinea sp. | reverse complement strand
TGATGACGTCCAGGCCCCTCAAGAAGGCGCGTTCGATTTCGGGCAGGGGGCGCGCCTCCACCATTGAGAGCAACTCCGCGGCCAGCTTCAGGATTTGCCGGTAGCGCTCGGTCTGGTAGGGGTCGTTGCTCCAGTGCAGCCCGTTGGTGCTGAGGGCACGCAACTGGTCTGCAATCTCGACCAGGCGCGTGGCGGTTGGGTCATCGCTCATGAACGCATTTCTTTGTAGGCATTGATCAGCCCGTTGGTCGAACTGTCGTGGCTGGTGGTGGGCTTGGCCTCGGCCAGTTCAGCCAGAATATTTGTCGCCAGGACTTTGCCCAACTCCACCCCCATCTGGTCAAACGAGTTGATCTGCCAGATCGCACCCTGTACAAAGATCTTGTGCTCATACAGGGCGATCAGCGCGCCCAAGGTATCCGGCGTGAGTTTGGGGAAAAGGAAGGAATTGGTGGGGCGGTTACCCACAAAGGTCTTAGCGGCCACCAGTTCTTCCAACTTGGCTCCGGTCACGCCTTGCTGTACCAGTTCGGCGCGCACCTCGTCGGCGGTTTTCCCGCGCATCAGCGCCTCTGGCTGGGCGAAGAAGTTGGAGAGCAGGATGCGGTGGTGTTGGCCCAGGGGGTGATGGCTTTGCGCCGGGGCCAGGAAATCACACGGGATCAGCTTTGTGCCCTGGTGGATCAACTGGTAGAAGGCGTGCTGCCCATTGGTTCCCGGCTGCCCCCAGATCACAGGCCCGGTGCTGTAGTCCACCCAGTCCCCACGCTTGGTCACGCTCTTGCCGTTGCTCTCCATGTCGCCTTGCTGGAAGTAGTCCGCAAAGTACTCCAGCGACTGATCATAGGGCAGGATCGCGTGGGTCTCTGCGCCGAAGAAGTTGTTGTACCAAATGCCCAACAGCGCCATGATGACCGGGATGTTTTGCTCAAAGGGCGCGGTGCGGAAGTGTTCGTCCACAGCGTGCGCGCCGCTCAACAACTCCTCAAAGACATCCATGCCGACGTAGAGGGCGATCGACAGCCCGATGGCTGACCAGAGCGAATAGCGCCCGCCGACCCAATCCCAGAACTCAAACATGTTGGCAGGGTCGATGCCAAAGGCGCGCACCGCTTTCTCATTGGTGGAGATCGCCACAAAGTGTTTGGCGACGGCAGCATCCGACTGGGCCGCGGCCAGGAACCAGGCGCGCGCCGTGTGGGCGTTGGTCATGGTTTCCTGCGTGGTAAAGGTCTTGGACGCCACCAGGAACAAGGTAGTCGCCGGGTCCAGCCGCCGCAGCGTTTCGTCGATGTCGGTGGCGTCTACATTGGAGACAAAGTGGGCGCGCAGCGTGATGCCTGCATAGGGTGTCAGGGCACGCGTGACCATCTTGGGGCCCAAGTCCGACCCGCCGATGCCGATATTGACGATGTCGGTGATGGGCTGGCCGGTATAGCCGCGCCAGTCGCCGTTACGCACGGCATCGCTAAAGGTGCGCATCTTGCGCAGCACCGCATTGACCCTCGGCATCACGTCCTGCCCGTCGACCAGAATGGGCCGGTTGCTGCGATTGCGCAGGGCCACATGCAGCACAGCGCGATCTTCGGTGGTGTTAATCTTAGCGCCGCTGAACATGGCGTCGATCTGCTCTTGCAGGTTGGCCTGGCGCGCCAGGGCCATCAGCAGCGAAAAGGTTTGGTCTGTGATGCGGTTTTTCGAGAAGTCAAACAGGATGTTGTAAAAGCGGCGCGAGAATCGCTCGAAGCGGCCAGGGTCTTGGGCGAACAAGTCGCGCATATGTACGTCTGCCATCTCTCGTTGGTGGGCTACCAGCGCTTGCCATGCTGGCGAACGAGTCAACTCAGACATAAAATTCCCCTCCAATACAGATAAAAGCAATCGAGATAAAAGAAAGGGCCGTTTTCCATGCGCGCCTACATAGGTGTACGCGCGGATGCGGCACGGGTGACGCCGAAACCCATATGGGCAAAGTCAAACAGGCCTATTCGGCCTCGGCTTCCGGCTCGGCCAGGCTTTGCTCCATATAGAGCAGGCGTACCCAACGTTCACCGGATCGTATACGGTCGGTTTGACCGGTGAGGGCAAAGCCGATATGTTGGAAGAATTTGAGCGCGCCGGGGTTGAACTGCTCCACGCCCACGCGGGCTGTGGTCATCTTGGCGCTGTGTGACAGCCAGGGGCGCAGCAACCGCCACGCTTCACTGCCGATACCCCGGCGTTGATACGGCTCCGCCACCATGACCAGGCCGATATAGACCACGTCCGGATCCGGCCAGTGCAGCCGGAGGTCTACCACCCCGACCATCTCCACCCCCGCGGCTGGGTCATCGGCCACCAGGCGGCGTACAATGCCCATCAGGTGACGGCCCGGCGTCTCTTGGGCGGCTTCCAAGTCCCGCGCGGCCTGTCCCTCCGGGCTGCCGGGCAGGTGATACATCTGCCAGTAGTGGGGCGTGGCGCGATAGACTTGCTGTAAGGCTTCCGTATGATACTCGGCAGAGAGAGGCAGCAGCGAGATGGCCTCGCTCATATAGCTCGCTCCGCTGTGCCAAGCGTCTGGACGGCATGGCGCAGCGCGGTGGTCTCTTGCTGCGCGCTGGATAGATCAGCCTCCAGCCGTTCCAATTTCTCGCGCTCGACGCGCACAAAGCGGGTGTAGGGCGCGATCGCCTCATGGATGCGCTGGATGCTGGCGGTCAGTTCTTGTTCAAATTGCTTCTGCAGCGCGGTTTCAAGCTGGCTGCGTAGGGCGTTGATGCGCTCACGCAGTTCCGCCTTGACCCTGCCGCGGCGGTAGGGCAGGACATAGAGACCGAGCGCAGCAATGGCGCTAGCCCCTACAATGCCGGTGATGTCGAGCAGGGTGGTGTGCAGCAGCGCAACCAATAGCGCCCCCAGGCCAAGCGCACCGACCTCCACCGCGGCGGTCTGGATAATGGCCTTTTGTACTTCCTGAGCCAGCTTGAGCGATTCGGCCTCGCGGTCATAGCTGTCCACGACATGCTGCGCCTCGCGGCCCACACTTGCCAGCATATTTTGGCGGTTGAACTCAAATTCGCTTGTAACCTGACCCACCAACTTGTCGGCATGGTGTCCGGCGCGGCGGTTGAGGTAGTCCATCACAGCGCGCCACTGGCGGTAGTCGCGCTCCACCAGCCAATCGATCAATTCGTTGACATGGCGTTCAATCGCACGGCTGGTATCGCCGATCACCTGGCGTTCAAACTCGCCTCGCACCTTTTCGGCGTTCATCAGGTCAAAGACACGGCTGATGCGCAGGGTTTCATCGAAGAAGCGGTCGCCGCGCTCAGCCATCTCATAGAGGACATTGTCCACGCGGCTGCGCTGGTATTTGAAGTCGCGGCGCATGTCGCTCTCATAGGCAGCCAACTGCTCCTCGATGATGTCGAGCGTCTGGAAGTCGCCCTTGAGCACATCCTGGCGGGCAGCGATCACCTCTCCATAGCGGGCGATCAGACGCTCCGCCACGCCAAGCGGGTTTTCCAACTTGAGTTGGATGCGCTGCCCGGCGTCCAACGTGGTAAGGATATAGCGTTCGAGGGTATCAAAGCGGCTGCGCTGCCATACCTCGCCGTGAGGGGCTGTGCCCTCGGCGTGGGCGGCTTGCTTGGCCTGCAGCGCCAGCCGCGCGCTGACGGGGAAGATCTGTGGCTCTATGCCCAGCAGTTGGCGGGCGTTGGCGCGTACAAACTCCAGCACTTCTTCCAACTCGTCATCGCGCTCGATCAGGTCAATCTTGTTGACGATGATCACGATCTTCTTACCCCACTGGCGGATGCGCTCCAGGAAGGCGCGTTCGCTCTCGCTAAAGGGGCGGTCCACGCTGGTGACAAAGAGCACCAGATCGCTGCGCGGCACAAAATGCTCGGTGATCTGCTGGTGACGCTGGACGACGGCGTTGGTCCCCGGCGTGTCCACCAGGTTGATCTCGCGCAGCCAGTCCACCGGCACTTCGATGATCAAGTAGTCTTCGCCCGAAGCCTCCTGGTGCAGATGGTCGCCGTAGCGCAGCAGATGGATGTGGCTGGTGGTCGGGGTGACGCCTTCGCTCAGGAGGCGATTGCCCAGCAGCGCGTTGAGAAATGCGGTCTTGCCCGCGTTGAACTCGCCCACCACGACCAGCAAGAACAACTCCTCCAGTTGTTGCAGGCTGCGCTGGAGCAGGTGGAGGTCGTCCTCAGTCGCATCCAGCCGGGCCAGGTGGACGCGCAAGTTCTCCAGCAAGGCGCGTTCGCGGCGCAGCAATCGGTCATAGTCATGTGTGATTAAGCGGTGCAACAGTCTGTCTCCACCTGTGATAGGCCAAACAAGATCGATCAGGCCGGAGGTTCCGCCCGGCACTCACTACGCAAGCAACGTCACCAGGTTGCAGATAGCCTCTACCCGGCCCCATTGTAGCACAACTGGCAAGAGCCCGCTGGTATGCCAGCCCCGCGCGCCTGCTGGACAAAAGGCCGAAAGCGGGGCATAATCCACGCCAGGTTAGTGTGGAAAAAACATTAAGTTGCCGCAGCATAGCCAAAAGGAGGACATCATGGCGTTTGAAACCATCCCTGGCGCGACCGTCGAAGTGCCTGAGATCGCTTATACACCCCAACTTGACCTGCCCGCGGCCAAGAGTGCGGTGATCGTGGTGGACATGCAGAACGACTTTGTGAGCGAAGGGGGATCGCTGGTCATACCTGCCGCCGCCGACACCGTGCCCAATATTCAGCGGTTGCTCAGCGCGGCGCGCCAGGCAGGGGTGCGCGTGGCCTACACCCAGGATACCCATTTCGAGGGCGACCCTGAATGGCAGATCTGGCCTGAACACTGCCGTCACGGCACCTGGGGGTGGCAGATCGTCGATGCGCTGGCCCCACAGCCCGACGACCTGGTGGAGCAGAAAAGCCGCTATGACGGCTTTTACGGGACGTCGCTCGACCACTACCTCAGCCGGATCTGGCAGGTGGAACACCTGGTGATCGTGGGGACGGTCGCCAGCATCTGCGTGCTGCACACAGCGGCGTCGGCAGGGCTGCGCTGGTTCCATGTGATTGTGCCCGCCGATGGCACCTCGGCGCTGACGACCTTTGACCAAGCCCTGACCTTGCGCCAGGTGTCGTGGCTCTATACCGGCTCGGCCACCAAGAGCGTCGATGATATCCGGTTCGTTCAGTAGACCAACGCGTGCCGCCCGCACCGGATCCATGTCCGGTGCGGGCGGCCACTAGGGTCTAGGAAACCGGCAGAGGCCGGTTGCTAGCGAGTCAGCTATGCCATGTGCGGCTGCAAGAGACCATACTGCCCGTCCCTGCGCCGGTAGAGCACATTCACCCCCTTCGCATCCACATTATAGAAGATAAAGAAGTCATGGCCCAGCAGTTCCATCTGGTCGATGGCTTCATCTTCACTCATGGGGTGCAACACAAATTCCTTGCGGCGGATGATACGACCTACCTCCTCCTCGTCGGGAGTCTCATCCACCAACGTGGCTGCCAGTTCGGCCTCGGCACTGACCGCAGCCGAGGCACGGCGGCGCGTCTGGACACGTCGCGATTTATAGCGCCGGATCTGGCGTGACATTTTGTCTACCGTGGCGTCGATGGAGGCTAGGATGTCGCTGGTCGATTCCTCGGCGCGCAGGATCTGCCCGTTGTCACGCAGCGTGATCTGGGCAGTATAGCGGTCGTCGGCGGCGCGCGTGGCGTTGTATTCCAGTTCGACGCGCGCGTCCGATACCTCCGACAGGAAGCGATCCAACTTGCCTAC
>CAZYQJ010000371.1:2723-5787 GCA_964649925.1 uncultured Litorilinea sp. | reverse complement strand
TGGGCCAGGCAGCGCAGGGCGACCACCCCGGTGCGTCGTGGCCGGCGCCTCCCGGCCCGCTCTTCGACTCGATCGCAGCCCAGTCTGTGCTCACCGACATGATGGCGCAGATCATCGCCCAGGGCATGACCCCGGCCGATGCGGTGGCGCAGGCCGCAGACCGCATCGTCTCGATTGGGAACGAGATGGGCTTGTTCATGTAACGGACGCATGGTCCTCACGGAGCCTCTACTGGAGTAGAGGCTCCGTGAAAAACGCAATTATCTCTCATTGATCTTCCGTGACGCATCGCTAGAAAGCACTGCGCGGCATGCACATTGTCAACCCGCGTGAGTCGGTGGAACGGCTCACCCGTTTGAACCCGTTTGACCGCTTCCCCGATGGGCGGCCCCGTGTACCGGATGACCTGATCGAACGCATGAAGTTGGTGACCACCGAGGAAGCGTGGGGCGTGCTGCGTAAGCACGGGTATCACTATCAGTTTGAGGGCAATTGGTTCCGCACCCATCCCGACCGCGTCTTGGTGGGCCGTGCTGTGACCGCCATGATGGTCCCGCGCCGCCCAGACCTGCATGACCTGGTCGAGGAGATGGGGCGCGAGGAGGGGCGCATCGGCGGCCAAAACTCCTGGGTGATCGACACCTTGCTCCCCAACGACGTGATGGTGGTGGACATGTTCGGCAAGGTCAAGGACGGCACTTTTGTGGGTGATAACCTCTCCACGTCGGTTCGTACCCGCACCCAAGCGGGCGCAGTGATTGACGGCGGCATTCGCGACTTTAGCGGCGTCAGCCAGTTGACGGATGTGGCCTTTTTCTGCCGCGGCCTACACCCTACCGCCATCAATGATGTGACACTGGCCGGGATCAATATCCCCATCCGGATCGGGGAGGCTACCGTCCTGCCGGGCGATGTGGTGCTGGGCACGCCGACAGGCGTCACTTTTATCCCCGCACACCTGGCGCAAGAAGTCGTCGAACGCTCCGAAGATATTCGGGTACGCGACGAGTTCGGCAAGATGTGTTTGCGCGAAGGACGCTATACCCCCGGCGAAATTGACCGGGCCTGGTCCGAAGCCATCGAAGCGGATTACCAGGCCTGGCTGCAAAGCCGCAAAGGTTAATGCGTGCTAGACCGTATGGATAGCCGGATACAGATGTGCCCGGCCCCATACCTTGTGTAACTGACAGGAGATCTTATGGCACAACAAGCTGCGCCGCTGCCTTCCACCTACAGCGCTCACCGGCAAAGGCCCGTCATGCGACGCCTCTTCGGGCGTGATTGGAAGATTGGGTTTGCATTCATTGCGCCCATCATCCTCCTGATGGTGGTCTTTATCGCCTGGCCCTTTATCCGTGCGCTCTACACCAGCATGACCATCCGCAACGTTGCCACGCGCACCGATGTGTTTGTCGGGTTCGACAACTATATCCGGCTCTATTCGGACCCCTTCTACCGCCAGGCTGTCCGTGCCACGATCATCTTCACCGCTGGATCGATCATCTTCAAATTGATCTTCGGCATGATCGCAGCCTTGCTGCTGCATGGGCAAACACGCTTCCGCAATCTGTTGACCGGTCTGATTCTCCTCCCCTGGATCGTGCCTTCGGTCGTCCAAGCGTTGACGTGGAAGTCAATCTATGATCCCCTGTTCGGCGGGCTGAACCCGATCTTGCAAGGGTTGGGCATCATCAGCCAGCCGGTCTCCTGGCTTTCAGACCCGCGAACCGCTATGGCTTCGGTCGTCGCGGTCAACGTGTGGGCCGGTATTCCCTTCTTCACGGTCAACATCCTGGCCGGTCTGTCGGCTATCGACCGCGAGATGTACGAGGCATCCGAGATCGACGGGGCCAACGCCTGGCAGCAGTTCACCCAGATCACGCTTCCTAGCCTGCGCTATGTGCTGGCCGTCGCTACCCTGCTCTCCACGATCTGGACCTTCAACGGCTTTGAGACCGTCTGGCTGCTCACGCAGGGCGGCCCCGGCAACTTGACCAAGGTCTACTCGATCCTGGCCTACCAAAAGGCGATCAGTTCGCTCCAGTTCGGGCCTGGGACCGCCGTTGCCTTCAGCCTGACGCCAGTCCTGGCGGCCTTTATCCTCCTGCTCTCGCGCTATATGCGCCGCGATGTCAGCCGGGAGGAGATGGACGTCGTCACCTGGCAGGATCGGGTGATCGACGGCATCGGCTGGGTAATCGGCACGATCAGCAACATCATCGCCCTCCCGTTCATCTGGATCGGCAGCATGCTTGGTAAACTGCTGCCCCAAGGCCAAACGGCCAGCAAGAAGCGCAACGAGCGCATGAGCGCCGTCGTTCGTACCATTGGCCTGTTGCTGATGCTGGTTTTTGTGCTCTTCCCCTTCTACTGGATCATCGTCACCGCCTTCAAGGGCAACCTCCAGATCGGCCAGCGGGCGAGTGTCTTCTGGCCAGAACCGTGGACGACCGAGCAGTTCTACCGCCTTTTCTATGAGGAATCCTTTGTTGTCTGGTTCCAGAACTCGGCGATTGTGGCGGTCAGCACCACCATTCTAGCGGTCTTCATCGCCGCCTTGGGGGCTTATGCGCTGGCGCGGCTGCAGTTCTGGGGTGCGTCGACCATGCAGACCGTGCTGCTGATCACCTATCTGCTCCCGGCGGCGCTGATGTTCATTCCGCTCTACGGCATCCTGGCCGACCTGCGGGTGATCAACACACGCTGGGCGCTGATCCTGACCTACCCCACCTCGATGATCCCGTTCGCCACCTGGCTGCTGATGGGCTACTACCGCGCCATCCCAGAGGAGTTGGAACACGCCGCCATGGTGGACGGTGCAACCCGGCTGCAAGCCTTCCTGCGCGTCACGCTGCCGCTGACGACCCCGGCGCTGCTGGCCGTGACGCTCTTCTCCTTCACCGCAGCCTGGAAGGAATACTTGTTCGCCTTTGTCTTTATCAGCAGCCAGCGGTTGATGACGCTGCCGGTCGGTCTTGCCCAGACTATCGTCGGCGACATCTACCCGTGGGGCATGTTAATGGCCGCCTCGCTGCTCATCTCAATCCCGGTCGTCATCTTCTAC
>CAZYQJ010000371.1:0-2713 GCA_964649925.1 uncultured Litorilinea sp. | reverse complement strand
GGGCCTGACTGCTGGGAGCGTCAAAGGCTAACCTTCGTCGCACTTGCCCCGCGGCATCCCTTGTCTGTATCTTGTGTGGGAGATCATCGCCCCTGGCTGTGGTCTCCCATTTCCTTTTCTCCACCTACGCGCCATCGCGCGCCCACCTGCTAGATTGAGGAAACCGTATGAAGATCACCGACCTACGCGTGACCCCCATCGCCGTCAGCGACCCGCCGCTGCTCAACGCTGCCGGGCTGCATGCCCCCTTTGCGCTGCGCGCCATCGTCGAGATCGTCACCGACGACAACATCTACGGTCTGGGAGAGGTACCGGGCAGCGCCGCCACCACCGCTGCGCTGGAGGCCGCCGCCGATGTGGTGGTCGGCCAAGACCCGTTCCAACTCAATGCCATTATCGCCGCCGTTCAAGAACGGCTGGGCGGCGACCGCGCAGGCAACCGCGACCAGACCCCCTGGAACCCGCGACGGCTCACGCACATCTTTAGCGCCATCGAAGTTGCCTGTTTCGATATCATGGGCAAGGCGGTAGGCCGCCCGGTCTGTGACCTACTCGGCGGCCGCGTGCGCGACCGCGTGGACTTCTCCGCCTACCTCTTCTATAAGTATGAAGGCGCAGGCGGCGCATTGGGCTTTGAGACTGACCCCAACGCCACCGGATGGGCCGCGGCACGTCAACAGGCCGCGCTCGACCCGGATGGCATTGTGGCCGAGGCCAAAGCGATGTGCGACGAGTTTGGCTTCAAGTCGCTCAAACTCAAGGGCGGCGCGATGCCCCCCGACGAGGAAGCGGATGCTATCCTTGCCCTGCACAAAGCCTTTGGCCCGGATACCCCGCTGCGCCTCGACCCCAACGCCATCTGGTCGGTGGAGACCGCTGTCCGCATCGGCAAACGGCTGGAAGGCGTCCTCGAATACTATGAAGACCCGGTGCGCGGCCAGGAGGCAATGGCCGAAGTGGGCAAGGCGCTCAACATCCCGCGCGCCACCAACATGTGTACCACCTCGTTTGATGACATTCCCGGCAGCGTGCGGCTCAACTCCGAGGATATCATCCTCAGCGACCACCACTTCTGGGGCGGGCTACGGCCCTCCATCGAACTGGCGCGCATCTGCCGCACCTTTGGCCGCGGGCTGTCCATGCATTCCAACAGCCATGTCGGCATTTCGCTGGCGGCCATGGCCCACCTGGCCGCGGCCACGCCCAACCTGACCTATGCCTGTGACACCCACTACCCGTGGCAGTCGGAGGAGGTCATCAAAGGCGGGCGCATGCAGTTTGACGACGGGGCTATCGTCGTCGGCAACGAGCCAGGGCTGGGCATTGAACTGGACCGCGAGGCGTTGGCCCGGCTGCATGATCAGTACAAGGCGTGCGGCCTGACGGCGCGCAACGACGAGGTGGAGATGCAGAAAGTCCAGCCCGGCTGGAAGTTTATGGCGACACGCTGGTAAAGGAAGGGAGTAGGGAGTAGGCAGTAGGGAGTAGGGGCAGAAGCAGCACGGAGGAATCAGGGGGGAAAATAGCAGGGGGGCTCAGACCCTACCTGCCCCTATTTCCTGTTTTCTTCCGCCCTATTTTCTCCACTATCTACTCCCTACTCCCTATTCCCTACTGCCTGCTCCCTCCCTTTCTGAAAGGCCATTGGGGGTTGCGCCGGTCTGGGCCATCAGGTACACTGAACCGGGGATTGACTTCCCCAAATACAGTTTTGCCTCATTTATCCGTCCACTGGACGGCTCTATAGGAGATGGCTATGGAAACACCGAGCGCGCTGATCCAAAGAGATCAGGCCCATTGGCTCCACCCGCTGCATCACCCAAGCGCCCACCAGACGCCGCTGGTCTTTGAGTCCGGTCACGGCATCTGGCTGCGGACGGTGGACGGGAAGGAGTACATCGACGGGCTGGCCGGGCTGTGGAATGTTTTGGTCGGGCACGGCAACGCCGAACTGGCTGACGCTGCCCAGCAACAGATGAAAACCCTGGCCTATGCGTCCAGCTATGTTGGGGCGAGCAACCTGCCTGCGCTGGAACTGGCCGACCGGCTGGCAGGCTGGGCCTATCCCACCCTCAACACCACCTTCTTCACCTCCGGCGGCGCAGAATCCAACGAAAGCGCCTTCAAGACGGCGCGCTATTACTGGCGGCGGCTGGGCAAACCGGAGAAGGTCAAAGTCATTGCACGCCAGCATGGCTATCACGGCATCACCCTGGCCGCCATGAGCGCCACTGGCATGTCCGCCTATTGGCCCATGTTCGAGCCGCGCGTGCCCAACTTCCTGCACATCCTCGCGCCCTATCCCTTCCGCTTTCCTGCCGACCAGATCAAGGAGGGCGAGACCATCGGCCAGGCCGCGGCGCGGCTGCTCGAAGACGCCATTCTGCGCGAAGGGCCGGAGACCGTGGGGGCGTTCATTGCCGAGCCGGTACAGGGCGCAGGCGGCGTCATCGTCCCGCCTGACGACTACTTCCCGCGCATCCGCGAGATCTGCGACCAGTATGAGGTCCTCTTTATCGCCGACGAAGTGATCACCGGCTTTGGGCGCACAGGCGACTGGTTTGCGCTCAACCGCTGGGGGGTGCAGCCCGACATCATGTCGTTCGCCAAAGGCATCACCTCCGGCTATCTGCCGCTCGGCGGCATCCAGATCTCGGATAAGGTGCGCGAAGTCATCATGACCGCACCGCCCAACGAACGCTGGATGCACGCC
>CAZYQJ010000370.1:5378-5788 GCA_964649925.1 uncultured Litorilinea sp. | reverse complement strand
CCCTGGTGGAATGAATTGGTCGAGGGGCTGCCTCGCCCGCTGATCCAGGATGGTCACATCCAGGTTCCCGAAACCCCCGGCCTAGGCTTCAGCGCCCTCAACGAAGACCTCTGCCGCCAATGGCTCGACGATTCCGACCCGGTCTTCTTCGACACCACCGACGTGTGGGACAAAGAACGATCCTGGGATCGCCTCTGGAGCTAAGTTCAGTTCAGGTGACCGGCCTGTTGTCCCCCTTGTCCCGCTGCATTCCGCAGGCAGAGGGCATAGGGGAATGCAAGCGCCGGTCACCTGATCAGGGCCTCCGATGTCGGGCTGCAAACCCAACCTACAGTTTATGGTAATGGTGTAGGTCAGGCTTGCAGCCTGACATGGCTGCTTTACCGGATGGCCCATCACGTGCGATGTTC
>CAZYQJ010000370.1:0-5368 GCA_964649925.1 uncultured Litorilinea sp. | reverse complement strand
CAAGTTGCTTCTGCCCCGTACCTCATTTTCCTGTTTGACGCCGGTTTTGAACTCTGATATTCTGTGGGACGCAGGTTTGCTCCCACGGAATACTGCTTTGGCAGTTCACAGCCTCCTCAGACCTGCAACGTTACCCTGGTTGATTGCGAAATTTGGTTCGTTGAGCGCCCTTGCGCCCAGCTTTGCACAGCGTATGTTTGTGTGAACTGCGCTCGCAACCCAAGATTCCCCGGCGTCTGCTGGGTCGCCGCCCGATCTGTCCACGAGGCCGCGATCCAAGCCGACGATCTCCGCTTACCCTTGCGACTTGTGTTCATGTGCGGTTCATCGCACCCGACCATTCTGCACAGCCAAAGGAGGAGAACGATGGCTAAGTCGAAGCTGACCCGGCGACACTTTCTGCAGTTGACCGGCGGCATGTTGAGCGTCGGCGCGCTGGCAGCCTGTGTCCCAGCAGGCCCTGCTCCAGCAGCGGCGGACACAGCCGCCGATACGGGGGCAGCCCCCGGCGCGGAAGCGATGGTGAGTGAGAATACCCCCTTGTGGGTGCTGCACTCCAACGACTTTCACCCCGACTATAATGACCTGATCCGCAGAACCATCGTCGAGTTCGCCAATGAAAAAGGCTGGCCGCTGGAGGTGGCAGATACTGCAGCGTTCTTGGGCGGCAGCGCCGACATCCAGAAGATCGCGGCGGCGGTGCAGTCGGGTGATGCCCCTGACCTCTGGATGCACACCGTCAACGTCTTCCAGATGCACCAGTTGGAGACTGTCGTGCCGGTCACAGAAATTGTCAACGAAGTGATCGGCATGTACGGCGAGGTGACAGCGCGTATGCGTAACGATACTGCCATCGAGGGTGAGTTCTACGCTGTTCCGTTCCATGTCCGCAGCGATGGCGGCTGGGCGCGCAAAGACCTGTTTGATGCCGCCGGGATCGACGTGACCGCGCTCACGACCTATGACGAACTGCGCGAGGCATGCATGGAAATCTCCGACCCCGACAATGAGATGTGGGGCTGGGGCATGACTGTCAACCGTGGCGGCGACGGCCAATACCTGATCACGCGCGTCCTGCATGGTTGGGGCGCACGCTGGGTCGACGAGACCGGCCAGTATGTCGAGATCAACACCCCGGAAGCCGTGGCCGCCGTCGAGTGGCTGGTGGACACGTACACCAACCCCGAATGGGAGCCGATGCTGCCGCCCGGCATCTTGAGTTGGACCGACACCCACAACAACGAAGCCTACCTGGGCGGCAAGATTGCCTATACCCAGAACGCGGGCACTGTCTACGCCAAAGCCGTGGTGGACGGCAATGAGGTCGCCCCCAATACCCTCTACGACATCCCCAAAGGCGGCCCTGCAATGGAGCGATTCATCGGCCTGGGCGGGATGAACTGGCTGATGATCCGCGAAGGCAAGAACCCCGAAGCCGCGCGCGAACTGCTCATGCGCTTCTTCAGCGAAGAAGTCCTCAAACAGGTCTATACCGTGGCGACGGCCTATGCCGTCCCGGCCTACGAATCCATGTGGGAGTGGCCCGAAATCACCGACGACCCCAACGCCATCGCCCAGAAGGACGCCGCGCTCGACCCGACCGGCTGGAACGGCCTCGCCTTCCCCGGCCCGAACACCCCGCAGATCGGCGCGGTGGCCGTCGCCAACATTCACTCCGACATGGTGGCAGCGGTCATCAACGGCGATGCGACCGCCGAAGAAGCGGTGCAGCAAGCCCATGAGCGGTCCGTCCAGGTCTTTCAGGAGTTTGGTGCGCCGGGCGAACGCTAATCTTGCACCCGGAGTTGTTGCGTCTTTCGGTGAAGGCTGGCGCACCCTGGCTGGTCGCCACCGAAAGACGCAGGTCGAAGGAGAGCATTGCATGAGCCAAACAACCTATGTCGGTCATGTCCGTGTCGAACGTCCAGGGTATCGCCGCTCCTTCTATGCGCGCATTGGCCGCTTGTTGGGCAAGGATTGGGCCGTAGCCTATATCTTTGTGCTGCCGACGATCCTCCTCCTGGGCGGCCTGATTGCCTATCCCTTCACCAATGCCGTCTACCTGAGTTTCACCAACACAGTGACGCTGCGCACAGGGCCGTTCGTGGGATTACGCAACTACCAGGTGCTGTGGGACGACCCGTTCTTCCGATCCGCCGTGAAGAACACGGTCGTTTTCACCCTGTCGTCGGTCTTTCTCAAGTTTTGGGTGGGGCTGACCGCGGCGCTGCTGATCCACCGGGCGCGGCGATTTTCGGGGATTCTCACCGGCGCGATCCTGGTGCCGTGGATTGTCCCTTCAGTGGTGATCGCGCTCACCTGGAAAGGGCTGCTCGACCCGGTATATGGTGGCGTCAACCAGTTCTTGCTGCAGACAGGGATGGTAGAGAAGGGTTTCCCCTGGTTTGGATCCCCACGCACAGCCATGCCCTCGGTGATCATGGTCAACCTGTGGCAGGGCATCCCCTTCTTTGCCGTCACGCTGCTGGCCGGGCTCAAGGCGATTGACCCTGAATACTACGAAGCGGCACGCATCGACGGGGCTTCGGCCTGGCGCTGTTTCCTGCACATCACGCTGCCCGGCCTGCGCTATGTGATCATCGTCTGTGTGCTGCTCTCCTCGATCTGGACCTTCAACAACTTCACCGAAATCTACCTGCTCACAGGCGGCGGCCCGGTAGGGGCCACGCGCGTCTACTCAATCCTCTCCTGGGAATACGCCATTCAAGGGCTGCGTATCGGCATGGGTGTGGCCGCGGCCATCACCATGGCGATGTGGCCCCGGTGCTGGCGATCTTCATCTTCATCCTCGGCAGGTACATGTCCGCAGGCGGGCGCACCGAGGAAGCCAGCGTGGAGGAAAACCCCGGCGCGGTGGCGCAGGGCTTATCGTTGCTGGCCTGGCCCTTCCGCATGGTCATCCGGGCAGTGCTGTGGGTCTTGAGCCTTATCAACGACACCGTCGAGAACATCCTGGGGGCGATTGGCAATGGGCTGTACCGCCTCTTTGTGCGCAACACATCCGCCAGCCAACGCCGGGCGCGGCGGATGGGCCGCATCACCTCGGCGGTGATGGTCAACCTGGTCTTGGCGCTGCTGCTGCTCTTTGAGCTAGTCCCCTTCTACTGGGTCATGGTGACCGCCTTCAAGAGCAATGCACAGATCGTCGCCTTTGAGTCCGTCTTCTGGCCGCGGCCCTGGACGACTGTCCAGTTTGACACGCTGCTCGGCCCGACGCGCGCCTTTGCCATGTGGTACAAAAATACCGTGCTGGTGGCCATAGTCAGCACCGCGGTTTCGGTGCTAGTCGCCTCCTTAGGGGCCTATGGGCTGACCCGGCTGCGCTGGCGCGGCTCCAACTTCTTTGCCAGCGTGGTCCTGATCGCCTACCTGATGCCGCCGGTCCTGATGTTTATTCCGATCTACCAGATCTTCTCGGCGCTGCGGCTGACGAACTCGCTGACCGGGTTGATGGTCGCCTACCCAACCTTTGGCCTGCCCTTTGCCACCTGGCTGTTGATGGGCTACTATGCGTCGATCCCGCGCGAGATGGAAGAGGCGGCCCTGATCGACGGCTGCAACTACTTCCAAGCCTTCTGGCGTGTGGTGCTGCCGCTGGCGGCCCCGGCGATGGCGGCGGCGGCGCTCTTTGCGGTGACACAGGCGTGGAAAGAGTTTATCTTCGCCTTTGTCTTCCTCTCCAAGGAACGGCTCTTTACGCTGTCAGTGGGCATCGCGCAGATGATCATCGGCGACATTCTGCCCTGGGGCGAGCTGATGGCCGCGGCCATCCTGATGGCGATCCCGGTGGTGATCTTGTACATGGTGGGCCAGAAGTTTATGGTGGCCGGGCTGACCGCGGGCGCGGTCAAAGGGTAATACCCACCAGCGTTCAACCTGATACCATCCTCACACGGCGCAGGGCATCGGCGCGGGCTTGCCGCAGCCGGTTGGTTTCCCTGCGTCTTTGCCTTTGATACAATAACCATACGGAGGCAAGAGAGCCTGGGGGTGCTGCACTCGCAGGGCTGGTTTGATTGGACAGAAACATGAGTCAGGTATCCTTTGGGGCACAGACGGAAGACGAGTTGCGCTTTTCGCCGATGATCGTGAGCGTATCGCTTGCCGTCGTCGCATTCATGTGCGTGCTGGCAAGCGATAGGTTGATCGACAGCCAGGCGCGGATGCGTCTGCTCTTTTTGGGGCTGGTCTGTTATCTAGCTCTGGGCCTGCTCTGTCTGCTACCGCGCCGGTTCCCTGTCGCGACGACTTGGGCCGGTGCGCTGATCCCTGCCCTGCTGATCCCCCTTAGCGTAGTCTGGCTGAATCTGCCGGGGCTGGTCGCGCTGATCCCGATCCCGGTCGTGATCGCGATGGGGCTACTGGGGTTCCGGCGGGTGTGGATCATCGCCACACTGGAAAGCCTAACGCTGACCCTGATGGCGGCCATCTCCCCGTGGCTCAACGGTTCGATGCTGGTCGCTGGGCTGGCCGCAATCTGGGGCACATGGGGACTGCTGCTGGGGCTATACCAACTCATCACCCACCTGACCGAGTGGTCTTGGAGTAACTACCGCCAGGTATTGCTGCTGCTGGAAGAAGCGCGCGACCGCAGCGCCGAACTGGAGCAGGTCTTGAAAGAACTGGTCCATGCCAACCGCCAGATGGACTTGCTCAACGAGCGGCTGGCGGCGACGCGCCTGGCGGCGGAAGAGGCGAAAGAGGCAAAGGCCAACTTTGTCGCCAAGGTCAGCCATGAATTTCGCACGCCGCTCAACATGATCATCGGTCTGACCGATCTGGCGGTGGAATCGCCGGAGATTTACGGCGCACCCCTGCCGCCCGGTCTGGTGGAAGACCTGCGCATCGTCCATCGCAACTGCACGCACCTGGCCAGCATGATCAACGATGTGCTGGATCTGAGCCAAACCGAATCAGGCCGGCTGGCTTTGCGCCGTGAATGGGTGGACTTGGGTGCGGAAATCGCAAACGCAACCGCAGGCGTGCAGCCGCTGATGGACAAAAAGGGCTTGACGCTGCGCGTCCATTGCCCCCCTACACTGCCCGCGGTCTACTGCGACCGGACGCGCATCCGCCAGGTGATCCTGAACCTGGTCAGCAACGCCGCACGCTATACGGCACAGGGCTGGATTCAGGTCACGGCAGAGGCCGCCAACTACAGTGTGATGGTCAGTGTGGAGGATACGGGGCCGGGCATCCCTCCCGATCAAGTCGCGCAGATCTTCGAGCCATTCTATCAAGGGCTCACCAATGGGCAGAACGGGCAGGGTGGCAGCGGCTTGGGATTAACGATCAGCCGCCAGTTTATCGAGCAGCATGGCGGGCAAATGTGGGTGGAAAGCGAAGT
>CAZYQJ010000369.1:0-5794 GCA_964649925.1 uncultured Litorilinea sp. | reverse complement strand
GTGCAGCCCGGCTACACCTTCCCGGACGGTGTCAAAGCCGAAGTCGTGCTCACCTACACGGCGGCGCAGGCCAGAGGCGCAGACGAAGACGCGCTCACGCTACGGGTCTGGAACCCCAACACGCGTGTGTGGGAGGACGCGGCCTGCGGTGAGGTGGTGCGTAAGCCCGCCAGCAACCAACTCACGGTGCCGATCTGCCATCTCAGCCGCTTTGGCCTTTTCACCCCAGTCGAACAGACGTTTCTGCCCCACATCGAACGCTAGATGTCCCTATCGGGGCATGGCTTCCTGTGGACGCACATGGATGCAGCACGTGCCAGCGTAGCTTCGGTCTGTCGCGCACGATGGGCTGCTGAGGTGGTTCGTTTCATCATCACTTACAGCATTTGTCGCTTGTGTGCACACACATTGCTCGCTATGCTGGGAGCAAGTCTTCACGCGCTTGTTTCTCACAAGAAAGGAGCCCGGGTGCGCCTCTACTCTGCGCTCACCTTAGCCTGTGCGCTTGGGAGCGGCTGCCTTCTGCTCACGATCCTGATCACCGCCTCCGGTGTACGCCAGTTCACTACCGCAGCTGGCCTCGCCATAGCCGTTGGCGTTTTACCTTATCGCTGCGTTCAGCCTACCCACTCAGCCTCTCTCGACTAGGTGTCAGGTGCTTACGGCCATGCGTGCGGTTGCCGCCTGAGCCCACGGCGCGCGCCAGGGATTGGATGTCACGATGCAGCACAAACGTCACTGCATAGCTGTTGGTCCTTGGCTCGTCGCTGTCATGCTGGCGCTACTGTGGGTCGAGGGCAACGGGCGTGCGGCGCAGGCACAGACGCCATATGCCGCCTACCTGCCGCTGCTCTCAGACGCATCGGCCGACCACCTGCGCTGGGCCGCAAGCGAGCCGGTCACCCTTGCCCCGACACCCTCGTCGGCTCCGCTCGCCGCCCTGGACCGCCACGGCCAGCTGCACCTGCTGTGGCAGACCCGCTATGTCCCGCGCTTTATCTACCACACCGTCCTGACCGACTCCGGCTTGTCGCCGCCTGCACCGGTTGCCCCCACCCTAGGCCGCTCAGAACTGCTCTACCCGCCCCTGGTCGACCGCTCAGGCACGCTGCACCTGGTCTGGCGCAACCACCTGGGCTATGGCGTTGACAACCCCTACCGTCTGATGGTGGCCCGCTTTGCCGCAGACCACTGGCAGGCTGAAGAGGTGCTGTGGCAGGGCACCACTCCGGGAGCTGTCGGCATCCCGCACCTGGCAGGTGAAGCGGTGCGCATCACCGCCTTTGACTCTACCTTTATGAGCGGCGTGCATCAGTGGCGGCGCACAGAGCAGGGCTGGGTGGCCGGTGAGCCCATTGACCCAGACCACAGCGTGGTGCGGCTGTGGCCGGATCAGGCGGGCGGCATCCATTTCTTGGGCTGGGGCGGGGGCACGGCCTACTCCTACTGGCGTGACGGGGCCTTTCAGGTGTACAAACCCGATCTGGGCGTGGCGGTGACGGCGCGCACGCTGGTGGTGGACCCTCTGGGCGCGCTGCACCTGAGTTGGCGGGGTACGGTGCCGGTGCCTGGGGGGACGTTGTACGGGGCGTATCACCAATGTCTGGAGCCCGACCTGCACCTGCAAGAAGCGGAGGTGATGAGCGGGACGAACGAGGCGAGCACGCCGCTGGTGGCGCTGGGCGTGGACACGCCCTTAGCGCTGGGCTGGCGCATCTCACAGCCTGCGGGACAGGTACAGGTGGGGGTGTGGGAAGGCTGCACGCGGCGGCTGCAGAGCACGCTGCCCACCTAAGACGCCTTAGCAGCCTTGGCCATCGGTGCTGCGCCCCCCAGGATCTGTGCCGTTGTTCAGCCAGGCAATGCCGCCACCTATCAGGCGTTCTGCGCCAACCTGCCCGCACGCTGAAGCTCTTGACTTCCTCTCTGCGAACCTTTGGGCAACGGCACGATCCGTTGGCATACCGTCCTGCTCTCCACAGAAAGCGCCTTCTGTCGCAGAAAAAGGTAGGGCATGGGAGTACGCTGAGTCCTCGACCGAGTAGTACATTTGTGCTATTTGTGGTATAATTCCCCTTAGAAGGCCGACCACGTTGCAGCGCATCAAAGGAGCATCCCATGTCCCACACCCACCGACGTCTGCGTCGTTTCCGTGAGTACTCCCCCGCCGAGCAGGCACAGAAGATCGCCTACCTGGAGTCGGTGGTCGCCGCCTTGCTGGGCGAACGCTTGCAGGCAGTGAGCGGGCTGGAGACAGGGCTGACCGCCCATGAGCGGCTGAGTGCCCATGCCAGGCACAGCCTGCTGCAAGACCCACTGCTGCGCGTCTGGCCCAAGTGCGTGGAGGGGTAGCCGCAACGGCGGAGACGAGAGGACTGACCATACGGGTTGGCACCTCCCGTAGACCTCCCCTTTCAGCGCCCTTTCCTCACCGCTTGCGTGGCTGAAGTGGCGTGAAGCGGGGCAGGGTATCCGCCGTGGAGGTGAGTGCAGAAGGAGAGACCATGGACGAAGCAACAGACGAGCCGGTGCCCTGGGTGGCGCGCACCTACCGGCTGGACCCAGAGTTAGTGGGGCTGATCGACGGCATGGCCGCCGCCTACGGTGCGCCGCAGTCGCGCATCGTGAACATCCTGCTGCGCATCGGGCTGGAAGAACTGGACTCCGGCCGTCGCTATCTCAAACGCACGCCCATCCGCTACGCTGTGGAACTGGCACCGGAACGTTTCAACGGCTGAATGCGCCCTCAGCGCCATCCATTGCCGATTCGGCCTATGGCGCTTCATCATCGGACTCGGGTAGCATCCGGTGGCAATTGCGTTTCTGCCTGACCGTGCAGCGCGACAGAAGCGATGGGGCTGCACTCTGGCAATGCAATGCGGGGGGAGGGGCCATGCTGGCGATGGCAGAAGTGAAGGAATACGGTCAGAGTCAAGCGTACGCAGGGCTGAGTCTAGGATGATGCCGTGGCGGAGTGCATCTCTATCAGCCTCAGGGACATATTGAGCCATCGCAGTCGCTTTCACATCGGGGTTGCAGCAGAATTGACTACTTGGCAGTCCACGGCCATGGCAAGAGGGGCCATTCTTCCCTGGAGTGCCTCAGCCACTTTGGACCCTGCATTCCAGTGGAGCAAACTCTCCCCATATCAGGTCCCAGGCGCGAGGTTGTAGCCTATGCGCAGCGAAGAGCCACACCTAGTCCTTTCACCGGGTGCGGCTCCCGCACGTGAATATCCTCCTGGCTTATCAGAAGCGCAAGGGCCAAAAGCTTTCGGCGCGTCCATCTGCTGGCGCAATTGCGCCCAAGACCCATCGCTGCGCATCTTCAAACTCCGGCCACCAGCGACTCAGCAGCGTTTCTTTGATGTCATGTTCGCGGTACACTTGGGTCGCACCCTTGACGCCGGTGAGCACTTCCAGCACCACCTGGGCTTTGGCCTGTCCGCTAAACGTCCGTCGTTTGCGCATGGTTTATCTCCTTCCCGGAGTCTACCCTTCACTATTTAGGGTGTCCAACGTTGGGGCCCAGTACATTAATCGTATTTAGGAGCGCATTCCAGTAACTGTCCTAGAGAACAGACATTGATCAGCATTGCACCATGACATTTCTCACGTCGCACTCCTGATCGGCCTCACTACCATCCGCCCTACCGGAAAGCTAGAATCGAATACGTCCGAAAGTGGCACGCCCAGAGCGCAGGCGAGAGGAGGTGCATCATGGATAAGCTTGGGCCGGAACATCAGCCGCGTCACCAACCTGCCCACACTGACGCGTTCGTATTACCCCTCACCGCCCTTGATCGGGCCTCGCTCCCGCTGGCTGGCGGCAAAGCCGCCCGGTTAGGCCAACTGATCGATGCAGGGTTCTCCGTCCCTCCAGGCTTCTGTGTCACCACTACGGCCTATGCACATATAGCGGCGCAGGCTGGACTCGGGGTATACATTGCAGAACTCAGCACGCTCCCTCTGGATCAGACAGGTCGGCAGGCAGAACTCGCCGCCGCGCTGCGGGCGGCTATCCTGCAAACTCCCATCGCGCGCGAGATAGCTTTGGCCATCACTCAGGCGTACCAGGCGTTGAGTCAGGACAAGCCCATCGCTGTAGCCGTGCGCTCCTCGGCCACAGCAGAAGACTTGCCCGATGCCTCCTTCGCCGGTCAACAGGAGACCTTCCTCAACATCATCGAAGTTGAGGCCGTACTCGACGCCGTCCGGCGGTGCTGGGCGTCACTCTGGACCGACCGCGCCGTGAGTTATCGCGCTCATCACGGTATCAAACCGTGCTACGTGCGCCTCGCGGTCGTCGTCCAACGCATGATCGACGCCGAGGTCGCGGGCGTCCTGTTCACAGCCAATCCGCTGACGGGCAAGCGCCATCAAGCCGTGATCGATGCGAATCCTGGTCTGGGGGAGGCGGTCGTCTCGGGTGCAACCACGCCCGACCACTTCGTCGTCAATACGCCTGTCGGCGAGATCGTTGAGCGCCGGTTGAGTGATAGACGTGTGGTGATCCGGACAGCCTCAGGGGGCGGCACGCAGCGCATTGAGGAGCCGGCGCTGGCCGCCTGTCTGGATGACGCGCAAATTCTTGCCCTGGCCGATCTGGGCACATATGTGGAGGGCTATCTTGGATGGCCTCAGGATATTGAGTGGGCCATCGATAGGGATGGTCAACATTGGTTGCTCCAGGCACGCCCGATCACGACGTTGTTTCCATTGCCGCTCCAAGCACCAACAAACGATGACGTGTTGCGGGTCTATCTATCTTTTACCGTCCAACAAGGGACGTACCTGCCCTTCACGCCCATGGGAATTTCGGCCATCCGCGTGCTCGCCTCGGCGATGGTGATGTTTCTTGGATTGCCGCCACCACAACCGATCCAGGGTCCGGGGTTCGTCACCAAAGCCGCCAGCCGGATCTTTCTCGATGTAACAGGGGCGCTGAGTACTTCTGTTGGCCGCGCTATCCTCTCCAGCATGATGGCGCAGGCCGAAGTACATGCGGCTGCCATCTTTCGGCAACTCACCGCCGACCCGCGCCTCCCCCTTGTCAAGACATCTTGGCGGTCCCTCGTTCTCACAGCCGGGCGCGTGCTCGTCCGCACCCGCTTGCCATGGCGTCTGTTCCAAGCGATTCTGTGGCCCAACGCTGCACGTACGCGCCTGCTAAGTCTGACACACCAACTCCGTATTTCTGTCGTTGCCCCTGCAACCTCCGACGCCCACACCAGTTTGGCGGCTGTCGAACGCCTTCTCCTGGATGAACTCCCGCGCCTATTGTCGAGTGCTGCTCCGATCATGCTCGGCGGTATGGGGACCTTGGCCCTCGCCAGCCGACTGTTGGGCGATCTCGCCTCTGAGGAAGAACGTCAAGTCAGCTTGCGCGGCTTGCCTCACAATCCCACGACAGAGATGAATCTGGCGCTCTGGACGCTTGCGCAGCAAGTACGTACTGATCCGGTCGCGTCTTCCTTGGTGGAGGACTCCCCGCCGTCACAGTTGGCAGCAGCCTATCAGTCTGGCAACCTGCCCTCGTCGCTGCAGCGTGGTTTAGCCGATTTCCTGGCACTTTACGGGCATCGCAGCATCGCAGAACTCGATGTAGGTGTGCCGCGTTGGTCAGAAGATCCAACATATTTGGTGAGTGTGCTCGCCAGCTACCTCGAATTGCGTGATCCGGACCGCGCACCGGACCGCCAGTATAGACGTGCGACCCAAGAGGCGACAGCCATGCTGGCGGAACTCACTCGCCGCGCCCAACGTACAAGTCGCGTGCGTGGCTGGCTGGTGCA
>CAZYQJ010000368.1:0-5809 GCA_964649925.1 uncultured Litorilinea sp. | reverse complement strand
CTGAAAGGATACCTCACGCCATGCCGTCCACGACAGTTCCGATCTTCGACGGTCACAACGATACCTTGCTCAGCCTCTATCTCCCGCCGCGTGGCTCGGATGCCCCGCGCAGCTTTTTCACACGCAGCGACCAGGGACACATCGACCTGCCGCGCGCCCAGGCGGGCGGTCTGGCCGGGGGATTTTTCGCCATCTTCACCCCCAACCAGCTCTCAGATGAACCCGTACCTGCCGGGAGTATCCCCGCGGATGGCCCGGACGGTGAACCGGCGCTCGCGCCCCCGGTCGATCAAGCCTACGCCCTACAGACCACGATCGATATGGCGGCGCTGCTCTTCCAACTGGAGCGCGAATCCGCCGGAGCCGCCAAAGTCGTACACACAACGGACGAACTGCGCCGCTGTCTGGAGACAAACACCCTGGCGATGATCTTCCATATCGAAGGGGCCGAAGCGATTGACCGCAACCTCAACGCGCTGGAGGTGCTCTACCAGGCCGGGCTGCGATCGTTAGGCATCACCTGGAGCCGCGCCAACATCTTTGGCACAGGCGTACCGTTCCAGTTTCCCCACTCGCCCGACGCTGGCCCCGGACTGACCGAAGCGGGTAAAGCGTTGGTACGCGCCTGCAACCGCCTGGGCATCCTGATCGACCTGTCGCATCTCAACGAACAGGGCTTCTGGGATGTCGAGCGGCTCTCCGATGCGCCGCTGGTAGCCACCCATTCGTGCGCGCACGCGCTCAGTGCCTCGGCGCGCAACCTGACCGACAAACAGTTGGACGCGGTGCGCGCCTCTGGGGGTGTGGTGGGGGTCAACTATCATGTGGGCTTTTTGCGCGCCGATGGCCGCGCCGACGCCGAAACCTCGTTGAGTGAAATCGTGCGCCATGTCACCTATATGGTGGATCACATGGGGATCGAGCATGTGGCGCTTGGATCGGACTTTGACGGCGCAACCATGCCGGGCGACCTGCGCGACGCGGCCGGGCTGCCCAAGTTGGTGGACGCGCTGCGCGCCGCAGGCTTTGACGACGCCGCGCTGCGCCAGATCGGCACCGAAAACTGGCTGCGCGTGCTGGATCAGACGTGGAAGGGAGATGGGCAGTAGGGAACTTTGGACGTCATACCGCCGTTAGGGTTGCAGACAGCCTATAACCGGCGCAACTGCATCAACCGCTTGCAATCTCCAGGAGGGGGAGACGGCATGCTGCTTCGACAAGATAGACCCGTTCGCCTGGGCCGCGCCCTGCTGATCGCGGCGGCGCTGTGCCTGCTGTGGAGCGTCCCCGTGCTGGCTGACGACCGCGGGCGCGGCCAGAACGCAAATCCCAAGCAGGACGATTCACAACCCGCCGAAGTCCAGACAGTCATCTATGCCCCGCTGATCGCGGCGGGCAGCCCTGCCGCCGAGCAGACCACATCCGCAAGCTTTATTGAGGGCATCGATGATGGCGAATTGCAGTGGGTCTTTGTGGACGAGAGCAAACCCGGTGCGCCTGTGCCCGACGCCGCGCGCATCGAATTTGGCGCACAGACCCCTGCCGGGGAGACCACCGTCCACTTCGTCCTCAACTCTAGGATGGAAGCGATCTCGCTTCAGAACCAGGACACGCGGCTGCGCGGCCTGCGCCTGGCCGACCTCAGCGCGCTGGCCTACTGTACCTATCTGGCCGACGCGCCCATGCCCTATGCCGTGATGCTCCAACTCAACATCGACGGCGATGTGAGCGACGACAACCACGCCTGGCAAGGGCGGCTGGTCTATGACCCGGCGCGCAACGGCGCGATTGTCCAGGGGGAATGGCAGTGTTGGGACACGCTCAGCGGGGTCTGGTGGGCTACGAGCGGGCCGTTATCGAGCTTTGCCACGCCCGAATCGCCGCAGCCCCTGGCCGCCTTGCTGGACGAAGCGCCCAACCTGGGGCTGCATCCCGAATACGCTGCGCTGGTGCTGCGCGCTGGGGATGGGTGGCAGCGCTTTGACGGCTACGCCGACGGGGTGCTTCTGGGCGTGGGCGAAGAGAGCTATCTGTTTGACTTCGAAATCCCGAAGACGCCCAAAAACGATCAAAACGAGGAAGAACGTCAAGCCGCCCGCAATGATGGCGATGATGACGACGGTGCTCGCGACGATGACCGGGATGACAGGCGCGACAAGGATTCGGGCGCGGATCGCAAGAACCGCCGCGACAACAACCGCCGCGATCTCACCCGCCTGATCAACCTCATCGATTTCGACGTGGACGATCTCTGCAAACGCAACGCCTGGCGCTTGCTCGGTTTCCGCAACCAGGGCCAGTGTATCTCCTACCTGAATTACCTGGAAAAACAGCCTCGCCTCTTTGACCGGCTGCGGCAAGACCGGGACTGAGCCACACAGCACAAGAAAGGCTTTCACCGCGACGATGAGCGACCGCACCTTGTATTTTACGCGCTTTCGCGTCTGGCAGGTCGTCGTGCCTGCGCGCGAGGACATCATCTCTGCCCCGGAAACCAGCGGCACGCTCTACCGCGACAACCTGAGTTGGCCGCAGATGCCCATCCACCTGGTCGAAGGCGTCACGTCGGAGGGGTTTACCGCGCTGGGCGAATGTGACCGCAGTACGCCGGAAAGCGCCGTCGTCGCAACGCTGCGCGAGTTACTGGGCCGCAACCTGCTCGACCTCTCGCCCGCTACGGCCTGGATGCAGCCGCGTAATGCCAGCGGCCTACCCATGAGCTATCCCTCCTGGTCGTGGCAGAGTGCGGGAGATCGCAGCTATTGGCTTCTGGAGTCGCTCTGGGTGGATGCGGTAGGCAAGGCCGCGGGGCTGCCCGCGCACCGGCTCTTTGGCGGCGCGGTGCGTGATGTGGTCGCCGCCGACTTCTGGGCCAACCGCCCCTCCGCCAAGACACTGGCGATCCTGGTGGCCGAGGCGATCGACCGCGGGCTGCGCGGCATCAAAATGAAGTGCGACAGCACGGGCGACACCGTGCAATCGCTGGTCACCATTGCCCAGGATGTCCCGCCGGACTTCCGCTTTACGATAGACCCGATGTATGCCTGGCGATCCCTGCGTGAGAGTGCCCGCTATTTCGAGCAGTTGGCCCGGCTGGACCACCCCATCCAGATTGAAGACCCCTTCCCCTACACCGTGGTAGACGACTGGCGGCGGGCGCGGCAGATCGGCCCGATGACCATCGTCAGCCACCCGCGCCGTGCCGATATCTTCCGCCACGCCCTGCGCGAAGAGATCGCCGATGCCTACAACCTCGGCGGCGGAAGTTGCACCGAATTCCTGCACACCGCACAGGTGGCCGAATTCTACAGCAAGGACTGTTGGCAGGGGAGTTCCATCGAGATGGGGGTGCTGCAGCATCTACGGCTGCACGCCGCGGCCTGTGCGCGCAACTGCCTGCTCGCCAGCGACCTGTGCAGCGAATGGGTGCGCGAGCATACCCTTGTCACCCCGCGCATGGCCTACCGCGACGCGGGCGCGGTCGTCCCCAATCGTCCCGGCCTGGGGATCGACCTCGACCATGCTGCGGTCGATCAGTACGCTGTCAAGCAGTTTGAGATTGGGGAATAGGGAGATAGGGACAGAAGCAGAGCGGAATCGGCTGTGCGCTGATCTATGCCCACGAAGCAGGGACGCAGCCCTATCCCTACTCCCTATCTGCCTACTCCCTACTGCCTATACCTACCCGCCGCCGCGCAGGGTCTTCCAGTGCAGTTTTTCAAAGAGTGCGGCCAGGGCCGCTTCGTCGCCGGAGAACTCCACGGTCGCGCCGCCGATCACCAGCGAGCCGATGTGGTTGGGACGGGCCTTACGCACCACAGCGCGCCAGCCATCGCCCACCAGTACGTTTTCTTCCGTCTCCACCGCGCCCAGATCGGCCAAATAGTCCTTCATCAACCAGACGGGCACACCATAATAGTCGTGGCGCGTCATGCACCACCCCCTACCGGCGGGAAAATGCGAATCTCGGCCCCCTCAGGGATCGGCATGTCCAGCCCGCCCAGGTAGCGGATGTCGCGGCCATGCAAAATGACGTGGATGCCGGTACTCAACTGGCCGTCGCCGTTGAACAATTCCTTTTGCATAGCAGGCCATTTCGACACCAACTCCTGCAACATCGTGCGAAAGGTGTCGCCCGGCCCGCTCTCCAGCGTCACCACCGGCCCGCCCACAATCATGCGCAGCGTTGCGTAGACCCGTACATCCATCGTCGTGTATGCCTCTTGGTGAACTCAGTTACCGGCCTGGCGGGAAGATATGAATCTCATCCCCAGGCTGGATTGCCGTCGCCGCGCCGTCGAGAAAGCTGACGTCTTTGCCGTTCAACAGCACGCGCCACATCGGTTTGATGCGGTAGCTCTTTTCCGGCTGGAACCAGGGCGTGCCGGTGTGATCCACAACCTCGCCCTCCTGCCATTCCAGGTCAAAGATGTCGCCGCGCACGTTCGGTAGATAGTTGAAGAGCTTGCGGAGGGCATGCTGCATCTGCGCCCCCTGCGCCAGCCGCATGTCCAGTTCGTGCAGCCCGGCGGTCTCACGCAGCTTTCCAAACAGCGCCACATGCACATCATAGTCGCCTGTATCCAACGCCACGCTGCATTGATAGCCCAACTGCATCAGGTGCAGATGCGCTGCCAGCACCTTATTCCATCCGGCCAACGCCGCAGGCACAATGGGATCTCCCGGCATCTCCTCGGTCAGAAAGCGCGCAAAGGTCGCGTGCACCAGGCTGATCGACCCCATGACATAGACCGGCGGCACATGGGTACGCCGCGGGCCATGCCCGGCGTGGAGTTTCCCGGCGCGGAAGAGATAGCGGGCCAGGTCATCGCTCAAATCCATGCCCAGCAGCCGCGCCAGCCAGACCGTGAAAAAGCGGCGGCGTTCCGCCAGGTGCTTAGGGTCTGCCCCGCGCTCCCACCCCAGAATGGTCGCTGTCTCATGATGATCAAGCAGATAATCATAGGTCGCCACCACCAGTTCATGGCCGCGGCGGAACAACACCTCGACCGTGGCGAGCATGGCGCGGCGGTCGGCATCGCTCAGTTCCAGAAAGGCCAACATGCGCCGCCATTCTTCTTCCGGCGCAGGGTCCAGCCCCTGAATCTGCCAGCTACGGACAGAGTCGCCGTTCGCAAACTTGGCAAATGGGTCCAACATAATCACCTTCTTCCCGCCCCGCGGCCTACAACTCGGCCAAGACCTGGCCCATCGGCGTGACGTCATAGCCGCCCAGCGCTTGAACGGCGGACACAAACTCATCATCCCGGCTGCGGATCAAGTCCAACAGCGGCGCGAGCAACTCACTTTCATAGTGTTCCACAGGGATCACCAGGTCATAGCGCTCGTTGAGGAACGGCACAAAGTCCAGTTCCAGGGCACGCGCTGCCCCGCGGATGCCCAGCCCGCAGTCGGCTGCGCCGCTCTTCACCGCCGCGGCCACGGCCAGATGTGTATACTCCTGGCGGTCGTAGCCGTTGATGGCGCGTGGGTCCAGCCCGCGCTGTTTGATCGTGTGGTCGAGCAACACGCGTGTGCCCGCGCCGCGCTGGCGGTTGACAAAGACCACATCAGGCCGCAGCAGGTCTTCGATGGTGTGGATAGACTTCGGGTTGCCGCGCGGCACGATCAGCCCCTGCTCGCGCTCCACAAACCCCAGCAGCACCACCTTGACCCCGTGCGGCGTCAACAGGCGGCGGATGGCGTCCACATTGTAGGCCCCGGTTTCCTCGTCGAGCAGGTGCGACCCGGCCAGATGCGCCTCCCCGCGCTGCAGCGCCAACAGCCCGCCCAGGCTGCCCACATGCGC
>CAZYQJ010000367.1:0-5814 GCA_964649925.1 uncultured Litorilinea sp. | reverse complement strand
GCCGTGGAACGCCGCAACAAGGTCGGCAAGCCATAAATCCATCTACTCCGCAGCGCCTGTTTCCACCCCAGATTGACAAAGCCTCTGATCCCTGCGTATCATGCCAGGGTGCTGTTCCACTCATCTATCTCTTCACCCAGCGGATTAGATAAGGAGGGGCCATGCGCCTGCAAGGCAAAGTCGCCATCGTCACCGGCGCCGCCAGCGGCATCGGCCGGGCCACCGCGCTGCGTTTCGCCCAAGAAGGGGCCAAAGTCGTCGTCGCCGACATCAACACGGCAGGGGCATCGGCCTGCGCTGAGTTGATCCACCAGCAGGGCGGCACTGCCACCTTTGTGACGACCGACGTGAGCCGCGAGGGCGATATTGATACCATGATCCAGGCCGCGGTGACCCAGTATGGCGGGCTGGATATTCTGCACAACAACGCCTATTGGACTGAGGCGCGCACGGCGCAGGAGACGACGCTGGAGAACTGGCAGCGCACCATCGACGTGAGCCTGCGCGCCGTGTGGTTGGCATCCAAAGCGGCCACGCCGCATCTGCTGGCGCGCGGGGGCGGCGTGATCCTCAACACGGCATCGGTCCACAGCATTGTCGGCGTGCCGGGGTATGCGGCCTACCAGGCCGCCAAAGGGGGCGTGCTGTCGCTGACGCGCGCCCTGGCGTTGGAATTGGCCCCGCGCATCCGCGTGGTGGCGATCCTGCCCGGCGCGATTGATACGCCAGCGGTTCGCATCAGCGCTGATATCACGGTAGACCAGTTGGTCGCCGATATCCCCCTGCAACGCTTGGGCAAGCCGGAGGAGATCGCTGCGACCGCCGCCTTCCTCGCCTCCGACGATGCCGCCTACATCACCGGCACAGGCATTGTGGTGGACGGTGGCTATACCACACCCTAAGCAAGGCAGGTGGAGAGGTGGACTCCTGACTCCACCGCGGTGACCTGTAGATCATTTCTTGAGAATATCCCATCTCACGCCGGATCGGCCAACAAGGTAAGGAACTGTCATGGACTGTGTAGATCCTGAGACGGTGGGGCTGGACCCCGAGCGGCTGGCCCACGCCTATGAATTACTGGACAATGCTGTGGCGGCGGATGCGATCCCCGGTGCGGCGTTGCTGGTGGCGCGTCAGGGTCAGGCCGTTGCCCCTCATGTCTGCGGGCGTCAATACCTCACGCCTGATTCCCCGCCCATCCGCCCGGAGACTATCTTTCTGGTGGCGTCGGTGACCAAGCCGGTGACGGCCACGGCAGCCATGCTGCTGGTCGAGCGCGGCAAACTGCTGCTCAGCGACCGTGTGGTGGACTATCTGCCGGAGTTCGGCACACACGGCAAAGGGGCAGTGCGTATCCGCCATCTACTCACCCACACCTCTGGGCTGCCTGACATGCTGCCCGAAGACCGCACGCTGCGCCGCCAGCACGCGCCGCTGGATGAGTTTGTGCGCCGTATCTGTGACCTGGAACTGGACTTTGCACCGGGCACACGCATCCAGTATCAGAGCATGGGACTGGCGATCCTGGCAGCGATTGTGGAGCGGATCGAAGGGGTGCGGCTGCCGGAGTTCTTGCGCCGTGAACTGTTTGCGCCGCTGGACATGCCCGACACAGGGCTGGGCGCAGCGCATCTTGACCAGAGCCGTATTGCCCATGTGCGCGTGCCGGAGGAGATGCAGGACGCCGATTGGGGCTGGAACCAGCCGTATTGGTGGCAGTTTGGCGCGCCGTGGGGCGGCATGTTTACTACCGTGCGCGATATGGCGCGCTTCTTACAGATGATGCTCAACAGCGGCGTGCTTGACGGTGTGCGCGTCCTCAGCCCGGCAACCGCCGTCGAGATGGTCTGCAACCAGACCGATGGCATGGGGACCCTCTCGCCAGAGATGCGCTATCAACAGGCCTGGGGCTTGGGCTGGGCCATTGCCTGGCGACGCCACCCAGGGGCGGGCCGGTCTTATTTTGGCGACCTAAGCGCGCCGCAGACCTTTGGGCATGGCGGCGCGACCGGGACGGTGGTCTGGGCGGACCCCACGCGCGAACTTATATGCGTGCTGTTTACGACCGAACCCAGGGCCATTGCGTCAGGCTTGCTGGGGCGCTGCTCCAACCTGGTGGCGGCTGCGGTGTTATAGGCGCGACCAGGTTGTCCGGACGATCAGGGAACATCTGGAGGGCGGAGTCAGTCCTTAATGGTAGCGAGGGGCGACTCAGACCGGCCAGACGAATGGCCCGGCGTCCTTTGCGGCTGCGTTTTCACCTGGGGATTCCAGAGCGTTTGACACCCGCGAAGAATGGACCTATTGTATCTCCAGTAGGGCGCAGCGCTTCCATTCTTTGCTGATCTTTGGAGAGAGAGGTTTCAACCATGATGAAACTGCAACGGCGACGTGTTGGCGCTTGGGTTGCCTGGATGCTGGCCCTGCTTATGCTCTTTAGCAGCGCGCCTGCTACGTTCGCTCAGGGGCGGCCCTCTGCCGAGCGCATCCAATTCCCCTCCGGCGCGACCGGCGTTACGCTGGATGGCTACTTGGGCAGCGGGCAATCCGCCCATTATGTGCTGTGGGCGCGGGCAGGGCAGACGATGACCGTCCAGTCGTGGTCTGATCAACAACTGGTGTTTGTGACCGTTCGCCGCGCCGATGGCCGCAGGCTGGGTTCCACCGGCGGGGGAAATTCCTGGCAGGGGACGCTGCCTGCGTCGGGCGATTACTATGTCACCATCGGCACGTCCTCGATGGGGGCAGGCACCAACTATACCCTGCGGATCGACGTAAACGATCAGGGTTCGCCTGCGCCGCCGGACCAGGCGGAGCGCATCCAGTTTGCCCCTGGATCGACCAGCGCAGCGGTGACCGGCAGGCTGTCGGGCGGCACAAGTAAGCAGTATATCCTGCGTGCCCTGGCCGGGCAGGTGATGGACATCCAGAGTTGGGGGACAGGCGTCTACCGCTATACGCTTCAAACCAGCGATGGCAGGCTGCTGGGGGAAGCCAGCGGCGGCACGTCGCTCTATCGTACGCTGCCCTCCACCCAGGACTACTTGATCACCGTGCAGACGGTGCATGAGGGGACGTATGGCGCGAATTACGGGCTGTTGATCTCCATCACCGGCGATACGACGCCCCCGCCGACGCCGACCCCTGTGCCGCCTGCGGTGCAGGAAATCCGCTTCCCGCAGAATACCACCAACACCACCGTATGGGGAACCGTCACGTCGGCGCAGCCGCAGGTCTACCGGCTGGGGGCGCGTGCCGGGCAGGTGATGACGGTGCAACTGCGTACTGAACGCAACACCCCCGCGCGCGTGACCATTGCGACAGAGCGTGGTATCTTCTTGGGGGCAACCAATCAGACTGAAAGCTGGCAGGAAATCCTGCCCGGCACCCAGAACTTCTTCCTGACCGTTCAGACGGCGGAGGGGGGCAGCGTGAACTACTCGCTCTTTGTGGATATCCGCTAGCCGTACCCGTCGTGCCGAGATTCGTCTATCACCACCCACCCCGGAAACTCCGGCTAGGGGGAACTGGTTGTGAGTGAAACCGAGTATGCTGGGCTGCGAGTGCTGGTGACGGCAGCCGGAAGCGGAATTGGCCGCGCCATCGCCGGGACGCTGCACGCGCTCGGCGCGGCCGTGCATATTTGTGATGTGGATGAGGCGCGGCTGGCGACCAGCCGCGCCGAACTGCCCGGCCTGGGTACGACGTGCGCCGATGTGGCGGACCCGGCCCAGGTCGATCTGCTTTTTGACGAACTGACAGCGCATCTCGGCGGGCTGGACCTGCTGGTCAACAACGCCGGGATCGCCGGGCCAACCGGCCCGGTCGAAAGCCTGGACCCGGCGGCGTGGGACCGCACGATGGCGGTCAACATCAACAGCCAGTTTTACTGCGCGCGGCGCGCTGTGCCGCTGCTCAAGGCGGCGGGCGGCGGCGCGATCATCAACATCTCGTCGGTGGCCGGGCAGTTCGGCTACCCGCTGCGCGCCCCCTATGCAGCCTCCAAATGGGCAGTCATTGGCTTTACTAAGACGCTGGCAATGGAACTGGGCGATTATGGCATCCGCGTCAACGCCATCTGCCCAGGGCCGGTGCAGGGGCCGCGCATCGACGGGGTGATCGCCGCACGCGCCGCGGCCCAGGGCGAACGCTTTGAGACCACGCGCGACAGCTATCTGCGCCAAAACTCGCTGCACACCTTTATTCAGGCGCAGGATATCGCCGACCTGGTGGTTTTTCTCTGTTCACCTGCCGGGCGCAAGATTTCCGGCCAAGCGTTGGCGATTGACGGCAACACCGAGACGCTGCGTGTGTGAGAAAGCAGGGAGTAGGGAGATAGGGAGTGGGGAGTAGGGTGCGGCCCTACATCTGTCCCACTTGCTCATTTGCCTATCTGCCACTGCCCCACTGCTGCCAACGCGGGATCATACAATGATGACATCATTGCAGCCGCAACAGCCTGTCTGTCTCTCGGTCAAGGCGTTTATGCAGATCGAACAGTGTCCCCCGGACTGGCAGGCATATGACCTCTACATCTTTCGTGATGGGGAGACTGTGTTCTACATCGGCCAATCGTATGTGGCCTTTGACCGCGTTTGGCAGCACATCCGCGACGGGCGCAAGGGCCGGTCGGTCGTCGGGCGGTTTATCCTGCGCAACTGGCCTGCATCGCTGCACTATGAGATTGAACTGCTAAGTTCCCGATTCGAGCGGTTTGCCAGCGTGGGCCATGACCTGACCGCGGCGGAAAACGCCTTGATCGCGTCCTATTCCCCCTGTTTCAACCGCAGGGCGAACGCGCATCCTGCGCCGCTGCCTGAACGCTACGCACCCCCGAACGGGCCGATTCGTTGTTCGCGCAACCTGAAGCACTTGATCCGGGAGGCCGGTTACGCACTCCAGGCGGAGCGGCGCAGGCGGTTCTTGGATGAAATCTCTACGGGGTGAGTGCGCCTCTAGCAAGAGAGCAGACAATGAAGATTACGAAAGCAGTCATCACCGCCGCCGGGCGCAGACAGTCCACGCTGCCCCTGCAAATGATCATCGACCGCGACGGCGTTGAGCGATCGGTGCTGCACATCTTGATCAATGAGGTTGTCCAGGCCGGGATCGAGGAGATCGGCGTGGTGGTGCGGCCTGGCGATGAGACAGCCTATGCTGAGGTCTCAGGCGACCACGCGGGCCGGTTGACCTTTGTACCCCAGGCCGAATCGTTGGGCTATGGACACGCCATTTACTGCGCGCACACCTTTGTGCAGGGCGACCCGTTCTTGCACCTGGTCGGCGATCATCTCTATGTGCATCGCGGCGAACCAAGCTGCGCCCAGCGGCTGGTCGAGGTGGCTCAGGCCGAGTCATGTACGGTCTCCGCGGTGCAGGCCACGCGCGAGAATTTGCTGCCCTATTTCGGGACGATTGGCGGGCGGCCGGTCGCCGGGCGGCCCGACCTCTACCGCGTCGATACCGTGATCGAAAAGCCCACCCCCACCGAGGCGGAGCAGCGGTTGATCGTGCCGGGGCTGCGCGCCGGTCATTACCTCTGCTTTTTTGGGATGCATGTGCTGACGCCGACTGTCATGGAGATCCTCGCCCGGCAACTTGCCGAGGCGCAGGACGGCGGCCGCCGCGTGACCCTCTCTTCTGCCCTGGCCGAACTCGCCCCGCGTGAGCAATACCTGGCCCTCGAACAGCAGGATTCACGTTATGACCTGGGTGTGAAATACGGGCTGTTCAGCGCACAGTTGGCGTTGGCGCTGCAGGGCCGCGACCGTGACGACGTGCTGACCCGGTTGCTCGAACTGATGGCCCAGCGCG
>CAZYQJ010000366.1:0-5814 GCA_964649925.1 uncultured Litorilinea sp. | reverse complement strand
GAGCCAGGTGGGGAGTGTATCTGCGCTGCTGCCGGCCAACATCACGCAAGTCATCCACCTGGCTGGTCTATGGGGAGCCGAAACCCAGGTCCAGAAGATGCCCTTGCCCCACACATCGATCCGGCTGGAGAGCCGATCGGGCAAGACCAGTTTCGAACATACGCCCTACGTCGCCCTGCAGGCAGCGGACGCTACCTATCTCTGTGAGTTGCTCTGGTCGGGCAACTGGCAACTTCAAGTGAGACGGCTGGCGGATGGCCGGGTCAACCTGTACGGCGGTCTGAATGGCTGGGGCTTTCGGCACCAGCTACGCCCGAACGGCGAATTCGCATTGCCCGACGCCTTGTTGGCCTGTGTACCCGGTGATCTCAATGCCGCCACCCAGAGACTCCACGATTATCTGCGCCGCCGCCAGCCCGACCCGGATCGCCAGATCCCGGTGCAGTTCAACAGTTGGTATCCCTATCCAGGCGAGCCGCCTGTGGCAAAGATGAAAGCGTTTGTCGAGGTGGCCGCGACCTTGGGCTGCGAAGTCTTTGTTCAGGACGCGGGCTGGTATACCACCGAACAGGAAAATCCAGACGAGGACTGGTGGATACGCACCGGCGACTGGGTTGTCAATCCCCGTCTCTTCCCCAACGGCCTGGAAGAACTGAGCGAACACTGCCGCCGCCACGGGATGGAATTTGGCATCTGGTTCGAACCGGAGGCCATCGGCCCCAGTGCGGTCGTGCGTCGCGAGCATCCGGAATGGCTCCACCACCTAGATGGAGAACCGACGCCGCCGGACCAGCGGGCGATCCTCCATTTGGGTGTGCCGGAAGCACGCGTCTTTGTGCGCGAGCGCATCCTTGCTATCTTGCGGCGCACCCGCGCCACCTGGATGAAGTGGGACTTCAACACAGAACTGCGCCAGGGGGGATGGGCGCCGGGATTGCCGGAGGAGCTAACCCGCACCGATCCGTTAGTTGCCCACTATCGGGGCCTGTATCAGCTTCAGGATGAACTGCGCGCCGCGCTGCCATCGCTTGTACTGGAGATGTGCGCGGGCGGCGGCGGGCGTTTTGACGCGGCCATCCTTTCCCATGCACACACCAACTGGATGAGCGACCAGACCCAGCCCTTGAAGAACCTTGCCATTCACTTTGGCAGTCACCTGGCCCATCCCGCCATCGAATGCAATGACTGGCTGATCGAGTGGCCGCATGATGGGCTGCCCGGTCGCAGGCAAGTCGATGAACGCGGCGACCTGGCCTTTCGCACCCGCGTCGCGATGCTGGGCGCCTTTGGCATCAGCGCGCCGGTAGCGAAGTGGAGCGCCGATGAGATCCGGCTTGTACAGACCCACGTAGCCTGGTACAAGCAGCGCGTGCGCCCGCTGCTTCACGAAGGCGATCAGTACCTGCTGAGCGAAGCACCGCCGCTCGATGGTAACGGCGAGTGGGCAGCGATCTGGTACGTAGCCAAGGACGGATCACACGGGACGCTCTTTGCCTTCCGGCTGGCGAGCGCCCATGCCCAACATGTAATCGCGCTGCCAGGGCTGATGCCGGACGCCCATTATCGCCTCTTGACACCTGAGGGGCAGGAAATGACGGAGACGGGTGCAACGCTCGCCGCCGGGTTCTCTATTCATGCCAGCCAGCCTTTCCGTTCCGTGCTGATGGCTGTGGAGCGGGTCGGATAAAGGTGTACCACCAAGCAACAGAGGAATCCGATGACTACCGTCGTCACGCAGCAGACAGATGCGATTCGCGCTATAGAGCCGGTCCCCGGCGCCCCCACCTGGATTCTCCAGACGGATCAAACTGCCTATGTCTTCGGGCTTGACCCATTGGGTCGGCTGGCCCATCTCTATTGGGGGCCGCGGCTGCCCCATGTGAACGACTACGGCACACCGCGGGCCGACCACTTCTGGCCGTTTGAGCGCGTCCATGGGGCCGCAGCCGAGGAATATACGGCCTGGGGGGATGTGAACTACTTCGAGCCAGGCATCAAGGCCACCTTTGCCGATGGGGTACGTGCTGTAGAACTCACCTATGCTGAGGCGCGAGTTGATGAGGATGCCGGGCGGCCGCGCCTGATCATAACGCTGCGCGACCGCCATTATCCGCTCCTGGTTCACCTTCATTATCGGGTCGTCGCAGCCCATGACTTGATCGAGCGCCATGTGGTCGTAGAGAACCAGGGCAGTTCGCCAATCGTGCTGGAGCAGGTCATGTCCGCGCTCTGGTGCTTTCCGCTGCGCGACCGCTACCGGCTGCGCACCCTGGTGGGCCAATGGGGTGCGGAGACGCAATTGCAGGAGAACTCGCTGGCCGTCGGCAAACAGATTGTGGAGAGCCGCAAGGGGCATACCAGCCACAACGCCAATCCGTGGTTCGGGTTGGACGCCGGAATCAACGGCGAGGGGACGGCAACCGAGACGCAAGGCGAGGTCTGGTTTGGCGCGCTGGCCTACAGCGGCAACTGGAAGTTCGTCGTCGAACGTCATATCTCAGGGCTGACGACGCTGGCCGGGGGCATCCATGACTTTGACTTTCGCTGGCTGTTGGAGGCAGGTGAACGTTTTGAAACACCCACCTTTGTCGCGGGCTACAGCGACCACGGCTATGGCGAGGCCAGCCGCCGCCTGCACAGCTACCAACTGGAGTATATCCTGCCCAAGCCGTTCGCCCAGCAGCCGCGACCTGTCCTCTATAACTCCTGGTACGCCACCCTTTTTGATGTGAACATGAGCAATCAAGTGGCTGCTGCCGAACGAGCCGCGCATTTGGGCGTAGAGCTTTTTGTGGTAGATGATGGTTGGTTTGGCGCACGCAAAAACGACCAGGCTGGCTTGGGCGATTGGTGGGTCGACCGCGACAAATTCCCGGATGGACTGATGCCGCTGATCAAGCGTGTCAACGAACTGGGCATGAAGTTTGGCATCTGGGTAGAGCCGGAGATGGTCAATCCCGACAGCGACCTCTATCGTGCCCATCCGGATTGGGTCTACCACTTTCCCAACCGCCAACGCACCGAACTGCGCCATCAACTGGTCCTCAACTTTGGCCGCGAAGATGTGCAGCAGTATATCGTGAGCGTGCTAGACAAACTGCTGACAGACTATCCCATCAAGTTTATCAAGTGGGACATGAACCGTCCCTTTAGTGAACCGGGCTGGCCCGATGCACCTTTAGGTCGCGAGCGCGAGGTATGGGTGCGCCATACATGGGGGCTGTACCGCGTGCTGGACGAATTGCGCGCCCGCCATCCTGACGTGCTTTTTGAGTCCTGTTCGGGTGGAGGCGGCCGTGTCGACCTGGGTATCCTGCAGCGCACGGATCAGGTGTGGACCAGTGACAATACCGACCCGCTGGACTATCTCTTGATGGCCGAAGGCTTTTCCATGGCCTATGTCGCGCAGGCGCGCATGATGTGGGTAACGGACTCCCCTTCCCCTAACAACCGGCTGCCCCCGTTGCGCTTCCGGTTCCATGCCGCTATGACCGGCGCGCTGGGTATCGGCTCGGCGCTGACAGACTGGTCGCCAGCAGAGATGGAGGAGGCGCGCACGCAGGTCGCGCTCTATAAAGAAATCCGCGCCACGGTGCAACAAGGACGGCTCTACCGGCTGCGCTCCCCGCGGGAAAGCGAATTGAGCGCGCTGCAGTATGTACACCCTGACGGCAGCCAGGGCGTGCTTTTCTGCTTCTTGCACAGTTCGCGGTTTGGGCCAGTGCACGCCTGGGTGCAGTTACAGGGACTGGAGCCCGAGGCGCGTTACCGGGTGGAAGGCGTGCCGGTTGAGCCTCAACGCCGCGGCGATCCAGGGCCTGCCACAACGGTCGTCTTGAGCGGGGCTGCGCTCATGCAGCGCGGCCTCTATCTTGCCCTGCGCGGCGATTACCAAAGTCTGATCATCCGTCTCTTTCGCGTCGAATCTCGTGAGCCATGAGTTGATTGTTCATCGCATCCACCCAATGGCGCGACCACGCGCCGATGAACCGCTCCCCAACTGGAGCAGAAGAGGAAGCTATGAAGCACAAGAACTCCATTATCACGCTCCTTCTAGTATTCACCTTGATCCTGTCGGCCTGCGGCGGCGCGCAACAACCGCCAGCTACGGATGTAGAAGCCGATGGGCCTGCCGCCGAAGCCCCTGCAGCGGATGCGCCTGCAGCCGGTGACACGCAAGCGGATGAGGCGGCAGACGACGAAGCGGATACCAGCGAGACCGCACCCATTGAGACGGGCATCGGAACCAACACCGGTGTCAGCGATGCCCCTGTACCCACCACGTTCCAGGAAGCGCCCATGTTGGCTGAACAGGTCGAAGCCGGTGAACTCCCCCCTGTGGCCGAACGGCTGCCTGCCAATCCCCTCGTCATCGAGCCTGTCGAAGAGGTAGGGCAGTATGGCGGCACCTGGCGCATGGTTGATTCCAATGACGAATTGGGTTGGACGCGGCAGACGATCATGGTGGAGCCATTCCTCAAATGGAACCGCGACGTCTCCGGGATGCGCCCCAACCTTGTCGAAAGTTGGGAGTGGAACGAGGACGCCACCGAGGTGGTCGTCAACTTCCGCCAGGGGATCAAGTGGTCAGACGGCGAGGATCTGAACGTCGATGACTATCTCTTCTGGTGGAATGACATGGTGATGGACCCCGATATTCCTCTCGGCCCCCCAGGAGGCACCACGGTGGGCGGGGAGGCCATGAACGTGGAGCGGGTGGACGACTATACCCTGCGCTTCTCCTTCGCCGGGCCGAACCCGCTCTTCCTCCAGAACCACTCGCGCGGCTCCTACCACTCATCCGCCTTCGTAGTGCCGGAGCATTACCTGCGCCAGTTCCACCCCAAGTACAATGACCAGGTGGAAAACAGCGATGAATTGATGGCGCGCTATGACCCGGTAAGCCGTCTGCACTATCCCGATATGCCGACCTTCAACGCGTGGATGGTGACGGAATACCTGTCGGGCCAGCGCCTTGTGCTGGAGCGCAACCCCTACTATTGGAAGGTCGATCCGCAGGGAAATCAACTGCCCTATATCGACCGCATCGAGGTCGACATCGCTGAGGCGGGCAACCCCACTGAGTTTACGGCGCTCAAGGCGATTGCCGGTGATCTGGATATGCAGGTGCGCGATATCGCGCTCAAGGATGTGCCGCTGGTCCTGGAAAACGCCGAAGCCGGTGACTACCGCGTGATCATGTGGAATCGCGGCGACTTCGCCTGGCCCTGGCTGATCCTGATGTTCGACTATCCGGATGAGGCGATTGTCGACCTCATGTACACGCCGGAGTTCCGCCGCGCGCTCTCGGTGGCTATCAACCGCGAACGCATCAACACCATTGCCTCGCTGGGCCTGGCCACCCCACGCCAGGCGGCTCTGAGCGCGGAAAGCCCTGAATTCCTCACCGAAGAAGGCAGACAAGTCTATGAGGAATGGGCCTTCTCCTATGTGGAACATGACCCAGAACAGGCGATGGCGTGGCTGGACGAGATCGGCGTCGTCGATGCGGATGGCGATGGCTTCCGCGACCGGCCCGATGGGTCACCGCTGGAACTGATTGTCGATGTGGATGTAAACGATCAAAAGACCCTTGACACAATCGATCTGATCAAGGAGGATTGGGAGGCTGTAGGGTTGAATCTGGTGATCAATGCCATTGCCTCCGAGGTGATCAATCAGCGCGCGCAGGCAGGCGAGATCATGATCCGCGCCTGGGGGAGTGCGGCGGCGTGGGGGCTGATCTCCGCCGCCACCGTCTGGGCGCCGGTCGAAGGGGTCACCTACAGCCTCGGCGGTGTCCGCATCGGCCAG
>CAZYQJ010000365.1:0-5821 GCA_964649925.1 uncultured Litorilinea sp. | reverse complement strand
TCGATGCTGTAGATATCGTGGTGCGGCGGCGGGCTGATCAACGCCACGCCCGGCGTGCTCAGGCGCAGGGTGGCGATCTCCGCCGAGACCTTGTGCCCCGGCAGCTGGCCGCCCTCACCCGGCTTGGACCCCTGCGCCATCTTGATCTGCAACTCTTCGGCGCTCATCAGATAGGTGGGGGTCACGCCAAAGCGTCCTGACGCCACCTGCTTGATCTTGCTGGCACGCTCGGTGAAGTAGCGGTCGCGCGCCTCGCCGCCCTCGCCGCTGTTGCTCATGCCGCCGAGCCGGTTCATGGCAATCGCCAGCGTTTCATGCGCCTCCGCGCTCAGCGCGCCGTGACTCATGGCCGCAGTGCTGAAACGGCGCAGGATGCGCTCCACCGGCTCCACCTGGGCCAGCGGCAGCGAAGGCTGCACACGCTCAAAGTCGAGCAGATGGCGCGGGGCCAGTTTCATCGTGCCAAGCAACTCAGCATACTCGCGGTACTTGGCGGCGCGTGTGTCGGCATCCGGCGCTTGTGAGACCGCTTGCAGCGCATGGACGACCTGCGGGCTCCATTCATGCAGTTCGCCGCCGCGCCGCGATTTGTACAGCCCCCACGTCTCCAGTTTGACCGTCCTGGCGGTCTTCTCTGCGGGGTAGGCCTTGGCGTGCCAGGCCAGCACATCCTCGGCCACGGTGTCAAACCCAATGCCCCCCACCAGACTGGGCGTACCGCGAAACGCCACGGAGAGCAGTTCGTCGCCGATGCCCAACGCCTCGAAGATCTGCGCCCCGCAGTAGGCATCCACCGTACTAATGCCCATCTTGCTCATGATCTTGAACAGGCCTTTATCCACCGCTTTCACAAAATTGCGGATGGCGTGGGCCAGGGTCAAGCCTTCAGTGTGGCGGCCCTCGTTGACCATCTCTTCGATGGACGCATAGACCAAGTACGGGTAGACCGCGTTTGCGCCGTAGCCGATGAGCGCGGCGAAGTGATGCACCTCGCGCGGTTCGCCGCTGGCGCAGATCAGACTGGTCGCCATCCGCAGCCCGTGACGGATCAGGTGATGATGCACCGCGCCCACGGCGAGCAGCGCCGGGATGGGCAGCGTGTGCTGATCCGCCTTTTCATCGGAGATCACCAGCAGATGCACACCGCTGCGGACTGCCTCTTCGGCCCGCTGGCAAAGCCGCTCCACCGCCGCACGCAGCGCATCGCCCGCGGCCTCATGGCTTGCGCCCTCCGGCAGTTCCCACAGCGCGTCAATTGTCGCCGCGCGGAATTCCGGTTCAGGGCGCGCCAGCAGCGCCGCCATATGCTCCGGTTTGAGGATGGGCGACTTCAACTCGATGAGGCGCGTCGCCTCCGGCGTCTCGCTCAGCAGGTTGGCGCGCTGGCCGAGTAGCATCCGCAGGCTCATCACCATTTCTTCGCGCAGCGGGTCAATCGGCGGGTTGGTCACCTCGGCGAAACGCTGCTTGAAGTATTGGAAGAGCGAACGCGGCAGCCGGCTCATCACCGCGGGCGGCGCGTCATCGCCCATCGCACCGACCGGCTCATGACCGTCGGTCACCATTGGGCGCAGCACCACCACCATCTCTTCACTGGTATAGCCAAACGCCAACTGCCGCTGGGTCAGGCTGGGCGCACTGGCAGGTAGATTGCCGTTGCGGCCCGTGCCGTTTGCATCGCCGCTATTGGCATTCGCACCGTTGCTGGCGGGCGCGCTGGCGGATGGCGAGTAGCTGGCAGCCTGGCGTGCGATCTCCTCGTCCAAGACCACCAGGTTCTCTTTGACCCAGCGGTCATAGGGTTTACGCGTGGCGAAGTAGTGTGTGATCTCGGCGTCATTCATAATCGTCCCGCGCGTGGTGTCCACACACAGGATCTGGCCGGGGCCAAGCCGCCCCTTGCGGATGACACGGCCCTCGTCATACTCCACCGCGCCCGCTTCGCTGGAACTGATCACATAGCCGTTGTCCAGCACGACATAGCGCGCCGGGCGCAGGCCGTTGCGGTCCAAGATCGTGCCGACGATGCGGCCATCGGTGTAGGTGATAGCGGCAGGGCCATCCCACGGTTCGAGCAGCGCGCTGTGATACTGGTAGAAGGCGCGACGCTCGGCGCTGACCTCGCCTTCGGGCAGCCGTTCCCAGGCCTCCGGGATCATCATCAGCAGCGCGTGGCGGATGTCACGCCAGCTGCGTACCAGCAGTTCCAGTTCGTTGTCGAGTTTGCCACTGTCGCTGCTCTGGTCGGCAATGATCGGCTTGAGTTGGTGGACATGCCCCTCCCACACCGGATGGTACAAGTCTGCCTCACGCGCCGCCATCCAGTTCTCATTGCCCTGGAGCGTGTTGATCTCGCCGTTATGACAGATCAGCCGGAAAGGCTGGGCGCGCTCCCAAGTGGGGAAGGTGTTGGTGCTGTAACGCTGGTGAAAGACGGCGATGGCTGTGGTGAAGTCGGCGTCGCTCAGGTCTGGGTAGAAGTTCACCAGTTCGGTCGCCAGCACCAACCCCTTATAGACGATCGTGCGGCTGCTAAAGCTGGCGACATAAAGCCGCTGCACCCCAGCGGCGCGCGCCCGGTTCATGATGGTCTTGCGCGCCAGGTAGAGCATCCGCTCAAAATCGTCGCCCGCCTCACAGGCATCGGCGCGGCGGCGCACGATCACCTGCTCCATCCAGGGACGGCTGGCCGCGGCGCGACGGCCCAACGCCTCTTCAACCACTGGCACCGAGCGGAAGGTCAACACCTCAATGCCCATCTGCATGCAGACCTCGGTGATGATGCGGCGCGCATGGCTGCGGTCTTCTTCGGACTGGCGGAACAGATACAACTGGCCCACCGCCAGATCGCCGGGCGGCGGCGGTTCCACGCCGGAACGCAGCAGCTCGCGGCGGAAAAACTCATAGGGCAGTTGGGTCAGGACGCCCGCACCGTCGCCGGTCTTGCGGTCGTCGGCCACCGCGCCGCGATGGGCATGGTTGCACAACGCCTCCAACGCCATCTGCAGGACGCGATGACTCCTGCGGCCCTCCACATGGGCCACAAAGCCGATGCCGCAGGCGTCATGCTCAAAGCGCGGGTCATACAGGCCGCGCGCCGCAGGCAAATCAAATCCGCCCGTCAGGCTGTCTACAGATGCGCCGGGTCCTCTCGCTTGATCAAACTTCGCTTGCTCAAATTGGTCGTTCAACATAGCAAATCCTTCCTCGCGGCCACAAAGGGCGATTCTCGCATGGAGCAACGCTGCGCTAGCCACAGCGATCCACCTTGACCTTCGTCCTTCCGCGCTGAAGGATGGATCGTGCGAAATAGGTTGTGAGATGAGTTAGTCTAGGACAAACAACAGGAGCTACCTACGAGTTCCCATAGGAACCGTCCCGCAATGACCGATAGACGCCCAGGCCGATCAAAAGCAACAACAGCATAGCTGCTGCCACGAACACACCACTTGGCCCATCTGGAGAGACCGCTGTCACCGGGTCCGCCGCTGGCCCCGGAGCAGTCTCTGTCTGCGGAGTCGGTTCAACGGTGATCCCGCCCACTTGCGGGGCCACCGGCTGCGGCGTTGGCGGCGCTTGCAGATCGGCCACTGTCACCGATCCCCTTGCCAACTGCGTCAAGATACCCTGGGCTGTTTGCTGCGATTGCCCGGCCAGATGATAAGCCAGCCATGCCAGGTCGTCGCTTGGGAGGGTGGCGGCAACGGCCTGCACATCCGCTGCAGGAAGCCGGGTCAGGGCTTCGAGTATAGCAGGTTCCAACGTCAGCAAGTTGTGAATTATATCATTATCTTCGATGGCGACAAGCCACGAAAACGTTGTTGGCGAAAATTCCCCCGGATCGGCGGCGAGATAGAGTTCAGTCTCGACCACCCGATCCAGTTCGGCCCCTGCCAATTCGGCCCACGCCAGGGCGGTCTGCGGGCTACCCGTCTGGCGCAACAGGTCGAGCGCGGCATCAGGTAGTGGCAACAGGGCGGCAAACGTGCCGTCTGCCAGGCTGGCGTCTAGCTGCGCCGGGTCCAGGTTGTCAACGAAAACCGTCACCTGGCGGCTCAGCCGTTCCAGTTGATCCACAGGGGTAGTCGCCAGGAAGGTGCGGAAGGGTGCGTTTTCAGCGGCCAGCGCGCACAGGTCGTCATGTTCGCTGCAAAATCCCTGCCATTCACCCACCAGCGTCGCGGCGAGCGTGGCGGCCAGTGTCTGGATCTCCTCCTCCAGCCCTTCGCGCACGGCTGTGGCGATCTCAGCGCGCACCTCCTGCTTGACCTCCTCGGCCTGCAGCGCGCTGCGGATCTGCGGCAGCGCGCCCTGGCTGCCTTCCACCAAATCCCAGACGATCAGCCCCGCGCCCACCAGCCACCCGATATAGGGTATGACGGACGAGCCGATCCGCCCTAGCACACGGGTTGCCACCTTCCCGGCCAGCCGTCCCGCAATCTTCTGGGCCAGGGTCGTGGTGATCTTGCGTGTAATCTGCGTCGCCACAATCACCCCTACGCCGCCCAACGCCTTCAGGTGCAAATCCACCGGCGAGACCGTAACCGGCGCACCGTCCCCGTCCAACGCCAGCGCAGGGGTCACGTCCTGGCTGATGTGCTGCTCAAACGCCGCATAGAGCGTGGCCGAGTACCGTTCGCCCACATAGCTTTGCAGGCAGAGCAGCGCACTCGACGCTGAACGGGCGGCGTGGGCCTCCATCTCGGCGACCAGGCTGGCTGCCAGCGCCGCCGACAATGCTTCGATCTTCTCCTGGAAGATGGGAGCGTTAAAGGCGTCCAACGCCACCTGGTTGGCAAGTGTCTCCGCCTGTGCGACCGACCACCCCGACGCCAATAGGGTCCAGTAGTCGGTTTCCTGCTGCACGCCCGCCACGGCATCGTCGACGGCCTGGTCGAACGCGGCCCCGACCTCCAGCACATCCCACTGCCGCGCCACCAGCGCGTCCACATCCAGCCCGGATGAGGCCGTACTCAACAGCCCCAGGGCAATGGCCTCCATCTCGGCCTGCACCGCGGCTTCGTCGGCGCGGCTGCATTCCTCATAGGTATAGCCCTGCGTGGGCAGCGCAGCCTGGGCAGGGCGCGCCGCAAGCAGCGGCAGCAGCGCGATCACCCACGCCAACAGCCAGGCCAGCGGCGCATGGAAGCGGGTCATCATGGCGTGTGAGGATCCGTGCCCCCGTCACGGTGCAGCCGGAAGCCGTTGCCATAGGCGATCACCTCCACGCCGCCATCTACCACGGTGGGGTGCGAAATCTTGACGCCGACCACGCCGTCATAACCGCGGTCTTTGGCCTTCTGTTCCAGGTCGGCCAGGGCCTGTTGGATGGCCTGCTCGATCAGCCGTTCATAATGGGGCATGCGCCCGCCCACCAAGTTACGAATGTTCTCGCGGATGTCGCGCACCACGTTGGCGGCCATCACGATCACCACGGTGATCAGTTCTCCCACCTCGATCAGGGTCTCGCCATCTGGGCATCCCGACTCGCCCAGACGGGTGGCGCTGGAGATTTGATCCAGTGCAATCAGCATCGGCGACCCTTCCCTAGCGCGGCCCTGGCTGCGATGGGCGGCTGAGGGCGCGCAGCCCGCGCACCAGCGTGCGCAGCGGCGCGATCAGCCAGGCCAACAGCGTCTGCAACAGGGCCAGGATCACCAACAGCGGCACGCCCACCGCGGCGATGCTCACTGGCCATCCATACTTGGCGCGGAACAGCGTGAAAGATACATTGCCTGTCGCCAGCCGCAGCCAGTCTTCGCCAAAGCGCGGCAGCGTCACCGGCGCATCCAAAAAACGCAGCGTCGTGGCGATCTCCCCG
>CAZYQJ010000364.1:0-5830 GCA_964649925.1 uncultured Litorilinea sp. | reverse complement strand
AATGTATGGCAGCAACTTGCCGCGTTCAGTCACAGTTGCAAAATTTTCCCATTGGATCGTGTCTGGCTGCCCCATTCCCATTGAGGCGGCTTCTGCCTTGGTCTTGAGCGAGTTAATGATGATGAGATAGGCGGCAGCCGATTCAAGCGGAGACCCAACCTTGGAGCGCGGTCTTGGCGCAGCGTCTGACAGCTACAGCGGAAGCGAAGCAGGTTCTATCGCAGAATCTACGACCTGAACACCTGAATGGCATCTCGCCTGATGCCAACCTCAGCTACCAATCATCACAACCGCTGAATAGCCGGTGGCGAGACATTTCAACACCTCGCCACCGGCTTTACTTCTGGGTGAGTTGCCGTCACCCGGCTGTCAGGCGGCGAGTTCGGCCAGCAAGTCGTTGACGCGCTGGGCAGCACGTCCCATCGCGGCTTGCGCGGTGTCCTCACAGTTCATCACCAGATCCATCTCCTGCATGACCGCTTCTTGGACCTGCCTGGCGTTGGTCGTCATGGGGAGACCGCGTGTCGCGACCACGTCATTAGGTACGGTCGGGGTCAGATCATAGGGTTTCTGATCCGATTCGAGATACCACTCCGAATTCATTAACTCTTTGAGGTTCGGCGGCCACAGCCCAACCTCGGCATCATGCCGGTTACACTCCTCTGAGAACAGATATTTGAGCAATTCCCAGGAGGCGTCCTGTTGGGGCGTCTGGGCATAGATGGCGACGGTGTTGGGCTTGGAATAGGAGACATGAGCCACCGGCCCCTTGGGCCAGACCTGAATCCCCCACTCGAATTCAGCTGGGCGGAACGTGTTGATCGCCCACGCACCGCTTTGGACCATGGCGGTCAGACCAGCAAAGAAGGGGTTGCCCAGCCCCTCCGGGATCTGGCCGGGGGTAGGGGCGGCGTTGTGCACACAGCGCAGGTCCGCCCACCATTGAATGGCTTCGACGGCAGCCGGTTGGTCAAGCAGGCATTGGCTGTGCTCCTCGTTGAGGATCTCCCCGCCATTCTGCCAGACGGCAGTCTGCCAGCCGCCATCCGGCCAGGTCCAAAAGTCAAACCCCCACTGATCTATCTCGCCGTCGCCGTCCGTATCGCGGGTGAGTTCTTGAGCCAGTGCCAAAAAGTCTTCCCACGTCCACTCTGGGTCTGCGGGATAGGGGACACCGGCTTCGTCAAACATCGGTATGTTGTAGTAGATGACCTGGTTGCCAGTGCCGCCGCGCGGGATGCCATACCAGGTTCCGTCATAGACGCACTGTTCGTAGGGTTCGACAAAGAGTTCGGTTGGCTCAATTCCATCGCGGGCAAAGAAATCCGTCAGGGGGAGAGCTGTGTTTCTGGCATAGAAGGCGTGGGTGTCCCACGCATTGATGCGCATGACATCTGGCGGCGTGCCGCCCGCGATCATGGTCAGCACTTGGGCCGAATAATCGTCGGCGATGCCGATGAACTCTACCTGAATATCGGGATGCTGTTCCATGAAGGCGGTTATATTCTCCTGATCCGAGTTCAGGCGGGTCTCATCGCCCCAACTGGTATACGAGAGCCTGATCCGTCCACCGGCGGCAGGGGCTTGGCCGCTTTCGCCGGTAGTGGAGGCGGGCGGGGCTGCGGGCGTACAGGCGGCCAGTGCGGTGAGTGCGGCCCCAGCCGTCAGCCGCAGGAAGTCTCGACGTCTGAGTCTTGGCATGTCCGTTGCCGCTTGCTGTGACTGTTGCTCTGTCATTGCTATCTCCTTTGGGTTCTACGCATTGCCTGATCAACACTGTGCAACATGACCTGGTGCAATATGGCCCAGGTGGGGAGTCAGGTCAGCCTTTAATGCCCGTCAGGACTACGCCCTCAACCAGCAGCCGCTGAAAGACGAAGAAAATGATCAGGCAGGGCAGCGCAACCAACAGGCTGACGGCCATGACCAGGTTCCACGGCACCATCGTCATGCCGGTAGCGTCGCGGAAGAAGGCCAGGGCGAGGGCCAGCGTGCGCAGATCGGGCGACTTCAGATAGATCAGCGGCCCCAAGAAATCGTTCCAGCGCCAGAAAAAGACAAAGATGGCGACGGTGCCTAGCGCCGGTTTTGAGAGCGGCAAGATGATACGCCAGAAGATGCCAAAGCGCCCGCAGCCGTCAATCTTGGCTGCGTCGTCGAGTTCCAGCGGCAGCGTCATAAAGAACTGGCGCAAGAGAAAGACGGGAAAAACACCGCCGCCAAAGAAGTGCGGGACAATGAGCGGCAGAAAGGTGTTGACCCACCCCAGTTGCCGAAAGAGGATGAACTGGGGGATCATCGTCACCTGCTCCGGGAGCATGAGGGTGCTGAGCAGCAGCATAAAGAGAAAGTCCCGGCCTGGCGCACGCATACGGGCGAAGGCATAGGCAATCAGGGCCGAGACGCCTACCTGCGAGACCAGCCCAAAGAAGGTAATGATGAGCGTGTTGCGCAGGTAGAGGTTGAACGGCATGTAGTTCCAGCCGTCGATAAAGTTGCGCCAGACAACGGGGTTAGGGATCCAGGTCGGTGGGAACTCAAAGGTTTGGGCCAGCGGCTTGAGCGAAGTGCTGATCATCCAACCAAAGGGGATCATGATCAACACCAGCCCGGCCAAGACAAAGACATGGGCGATCACCAGGATTACGGCCTGTTGGACGCTTTGGCGCTGCCAGAAGGGGATGCGGGCTACTTGTTGCATGTCGCTAGCTCTCCTTACCTTTCAATTCACCCTCGTAATAGAGCCAGAGCGGGGTAGATCGAAAGACGGCCAGGGTCAGCAGGAGGATGATCAGGAAGAGCACCCAGGCCAGAGCCGATCCGTATCCCATCTGTAAGTCTCGGAAGGCGCTGTTGTAGAGGTAATAGACATAGAAGTACGTGGCATAGTGCGGTCCGCCCCCGGTCATGATGTAGGCCTGGGTGAAGACTTGAAAGGAGCCAATGATCCCCATGATCAGGTTGAAGAGCAGCACGGGCGAAAGCGCGGGCATCGTCACCGACCAGAACCGCGCCCATAGGCTGGCCCCGTCGATCTCGGCGGCCTCGTAGAGCGAACGCGGCACCCCCTGCAGCCCCGCTAGAAAGATCAGCATAGGCTGGCCCACGCTCCAGAGACTCATGAGGATCAGGGCGGTTAAAGCCCAGTCCTCGTCGTAGATCCAGCCAGGACCCTCGATACCAAATTGGCTCAAGACGTAGTTGATCACCCCAAAATCAGGGTTGAAGATCCACGTCCAAAGCAGCGCTACCGCCACACCTGAGACGACCACCGGCGTGTAGTAGAGCGTCCGAAAGAGGGGGCGGAAGATGATGTTCTGGTTGAGCAGGATTGCCAAGAAGAGCGCCACAGCCAGCCGGAGAGGGATGCCGCCAAAGGAGTAGATGGCCGTCACTTTCAGGGACTGCCAAAAAAGTGGATCCCTGGTGAACATACGCACATAGTTGCCCAGCCCGACGAACTCTGGCGCGGTCAGGATGTCCCAGTTGGTGGCCGAAATCATGATCGAAGCCAGGAGCGGTCCCAAGGAGAAGACCAGAAAGCCAATGATCCATGGCGAGACATAGAGATAGAAATCGATGGTTTCGCGCGTGCGGTTGTTGAGCCGCCAGCTGGGCACGACACGTCTGAGTGGCTGCACTTTGCGCAGTTGCGTTTGCATGATCGTGGCTCCTGTCTGGCCTAGCGCCAGGGAACATAGTGCGGGTTAGGCTGCGGGATCCGGGCCTCGACCTGTTCACGCCAGGCGCGCAGCCGCCGGTGTAGGGCTGCCGTGCGTCCCGGCTCGGTGCCCGCCAGGTTGTGCTCTTCGCCGATGTCTTGGCGCACGTTGTACAATTCCAGCCGGCCGTCTTCGAACAGTTCAATCAGTTTATAGTCGCCCATGCGGATCGCAGAGCCGGGGGTGCCGCCCTGGTTCCCATAGTGTGGATAATGCCAGAAGATGGCATCACGCGCTGGCGGCGTCCCATCGCGTAGCAGCCCCGCAAAGCTGACGCCATCGCGGTGCTGATCTGGCAGTGGGTCCAGCCTGGCCATCTCGAGCAGGGTCGGGTAAAAATCTGGGCTGGTCACTGGCGTGTCGCAGACGCTGCCCGGCTGGGTGACACCCGGCCAGAAGATGATCAACGGCTCGCGCGTGCCGCCCTCGTACATCCATCCCTTACCTTCGGCGAGCGGGGCATTGCAGGTCGGCGACCCTTCACTGGTAGCCAGCCCGCCATTGTCGGAAGTAAAGATCACGATGGTGTTTTCGGCCTGCCCCACGCGCGCAATTGCATTCAGCAAGCGCCCGATATTCTCGTCCAGACTCTCAATCATGGCGGCATAGACCGGGTCAGACTGGATGAGGCGGCGCAGGATGCGCTTGTCCTTTTTGTGTTCGGTGGGGAAGAAATCGCCCTCGGCAAAGGTCTGTTGCTGGTCAAGCCCCAGGCGTTTGGCCTTCGCTACATACTTATGCACCTTTTCGGGCTTCGCCTGGATCGGGGTATGGACGCTGTAGTACCAGAGGTTGAGGAAAAAGGGCCTGCCGCCGTCTGCAGCGTTCTGTTCGATCAGGCGAATGGCCTCATCGGTGAGCCGGTCAGTCAGATATTCGCCTGGCGGCCCATCCGGCAGCGTGGGGATCTTCCACGGGCTGAAGTAACCGTTGACGGGCACACCGGCCTCCCAGCCTCCGATATTGACATCAAACCCGTGGCACTCAGGATAATAGTCTCGGCCGCCTAGATGCCACTTCCCGACATGCCAGGTGCGGTATCCGCCTTCCCGCAGCGCTGCGGCGATGCTCTTCTCGGTATGGGGAAGGTGGTCGATATAGGGCACATCGATCAGCCGCCCCTGTGCTGGGTGGATGCGTTTTCCCCAATCGATCCAATCGGTGATACCAACGGAAGCGGGATATTTGCCAGTCAGCAAGCTTGCGCGCGTGGGTGAGCAGACCGGGCAGGCGGCGTAGGCATCGGTAAAGCGTACGCCCGCAGCGGCTAGCTGGTCGAGATGGGGCGTTTCGTAGAAGGTGCTGCCGTAGCAGCCAAGGTCCCTCCAGCCGAGATCGTCGATCAGGATAAAGACAAGATTAGGCTGTTGCACGTTGGGGACTCCTCAGGTCGAAGTTGTTGGATATACTGACTTCGCCTCTATTGAGGCCGCAAAATGCAAATAGATGACAGCAACGAGCCGAATGAGCTTTACGTCCAAGCCCAGTGGACAATGGGACAGCGATGGATGGGCGAGGCTTTGCGGGCGAGCAGTGTGCAGGCTTGTGACTAACCCGCGATGAAGATGGTCTACGCCAGTATACACCATCCACAGCGGGTTCGTCATCTCGGCTTTTGAGATGCCAGGGCTGCGCGAAAAGCGAAAAATAACTTCATTCGGCAGGGGCTATTGGCCCTCGTATTGGAGCGGGTCCCCGCAACCCTTCAACTAAGTGCCGTGGGGCTTGGCATCGCCTTGATTGTTGTGCTGCCGTTGGGTAGCTTGGCGACGCCGCGGTTCCTGGCTAGACTCGCTGGGTCTGACAATCGCGCTGGTCGGCCAGAGTTTCCCTGTCTCCTGGCTGGGCATCATGCTGTTCTTGTTTTTTTCCAAGTGCCTGCAGGAGTTGCCGAGTTCGGGTTGCAGCAGTAGCCCTCATCGTCCTCCTGATCATCGTCGTGAGTGGCAATCGCCGTTTCCACGGCGGCTCGTTTGCGTGTGTAGCAACATCAGAGCAACAAAAACACCCCAGGGTGTGCAACCACCCTAGGGCCGGATTGCCCATATTGGATCATCTCGCGCAAAGCCCCCTATGATAGAGGCAGCAGGGCACACAGATCGAAGACC
>CAZYQJ010000363.1:0-5862 GCA_964649925.1 uncultured Litorilinea sp. | reverse complement strand
CCCCATGTCCCTTGCGTAAGCAGTGGGCGTGGGGGAAACCAGTGCCGGTCACCTGACGTTGTAGATGCGCCTGAAAAAGCGCGCCTGGTAGCGATCCTAACTTGTGTGCGCCATAATGTGGCACCGGCAGCGGGACAAGAGAAAACAGATCAAAAGAGCGCCTGTAGCCGCACAAAGCCCCATACGATATGCCAGTACACATAATAAAAACATCGGAATAAATACATCGCAACAAAGCCATAACGTCGAAAGACGTACAGTTGGATAATGTTGAAAGCGAACACATGCATCCAAAGGTAGCCGCCAACCCATGAGATAGGATTCTCTGCAAACCTTAGCTGAAAGGTTGGCTCAAGAAGTGAAGTGAGAACGATGCAGACCCAGAGTAGGCGCGCCGCCCTCAAGGGTTTGAGCAGCGCGCCTAGGGGGATCAAAAGGCTCGCCATAGGCAGCGCGTGGAAGACGATTTCCGCTACATAGGCCATGGCAGGGTAGAACCACAGCGCCTGCGGCGGCAACACGTTCATGTCCTGCCGGAAACGGATAATGAGGTCCGCGGCGATGGCTTCTGCAGCGAAAAGTGCGGCCAGGGCCGCCGAAAACGCTGCTCCCCGTCCATTGGCCTTGAATATATCAAACCAACCGCGTGCGTAGAGCAGATGCAGAGACACGCCACCGGCCCCAATCAACGTGAGGACCATTAACCGGGGATCGGCGTCTCCAAAGTACGGTTGAAAGAGAATCGCATGAGACCGGGCTAGGATCCCCGTTAGTCCCACTGCCCACAGCGATAGGGCTGCAAAGGCGGCATACTGCCCGCGTCGCTCGATCGTCAGCATCTCTGTTATCCTCCCTGTCAAGCTCCAGTCTCTTGTACAAGCCCGCGCCTTTGTACAGTACCCTGCCTCCTCGTGCTGTGGTATAGTTCTGGTCTGCCCAGGCTGCATCCGGCGCGTAAGGACAGCCTTTTTGTATAGGAGTATGCCAATGCACCGTGGTTGGTGGAGTTATATTAGCTACGACGAAAGCACCCCCAAACCTATCCTCGACCGGCAACTGCTCGGTCGTGTCTTTGCCTATGGAAAACCCCATTGGAAATCGGTCGCCATGGTTCTGGTGACCATTATCGCCATTTCGCTGCTCGACTTGATCCCCCCGCTGCTCTACCGCGAACTGATCGACCATGTGCTGCCCAACCGCGACGCACAGCGGCTCAACCTGCTGGCGCTTGGCATGTTGGGCATCCCGATCCTCAGCGGGCTGCTCAACGTGGTGCAGCGCCATTTCAACGCGCGCGCCGGTGAAGGCATCATCTACGATCTGCGCCAGCAGATGTACAGCCATCTGCAGAAGATGTCGCTGCGCTTCTTCACCAATACCAAGGCCGGGGAGATCATCTCGCGCTTCAACAATGATGTGGTTGGCGCGCAAAGCGCCATCACTGGCACCATCCCCGGCATCTTGACCAACATCGTCACCCTCGGTTCCACGTTGGCCGTCATGATCGCCATCGAGTGGCGGCTGGCGGTGTTGGCTGTGGCTGTGCTGCCGCTCTTCCTGCTGCCCGCCAGACGGGTCGCGCGCATCCTGCGCGCCATCCGGCGTTCGGCAATGGAATACAACGCCGAGATGAGCAACATCGTCAATGAAACCTTAACCGTCAACGGCGCGCTGCTGGTCAAGACCTTTGGCAGCCAGCGGCGTGAGGCGGAGCGTTTTGGAAACGCCAACGCCGCAGTGCGCGACACCGGCATCCGCCGGGCGCGGGTGGGGCAGTTGTTCTTTATGGGCATGAGCATCGCCGGGACGCTGGGCACGGCGCTGATCTACTGGGTCGGCGGCCACCTCGTCTTGAGCGGGAGCATCACCATCGGTACGATTGTGGCCTTTGTCGCCTATCTGATGCGTCTCTATGGCCCTATCACAGCGTTGACCAATGTCCAGGTGGAATTTGCCCAATCAATGGTCAGTTTCGAGCGCGTCTTTGAATACCTCGACAAAGAGGTGGAGATCGAAGACCGGCTCGACGCGCAGCCGTTCGAGAACGTGAAGGGGCATATCCGCTTTGAAAATGTCTCCTTCCAGTACACGCCGCTGCCCGGCCAGACGCCCGCCGACGCCGAGGGGGAGACAACGCCCCCTACCGTCAGTACGCCGATTGGGCCGATCCCGACGCGGCGTTGGGCGCTCAAGGATGTCTCGTTTGAGATCCAGCCCGGCGAACTGGTAGCGTTGGTGGGGCCGAGCGGCGCAGGCAAGACCACCGTTACGTATCTACTGCCCCGGCTCTATGACCCCACCGAAGGGCGCATCACCCTCGATGGCCGCGATCTGCGTGACGGAACACAGGAGTCGCTGGCAACCCAGATCGGCATGGTGACCCAGGAGACCTATCTCTTCCACGACACCATCCTGGCGAACCTGCGCTATGCGCGGCCCGATGCCACCCAGGAAGAAGTCGAGGCTGCCTGCCGTGCCGCCAACATCCATGATATGATCATGGCGCTGCCCGAAGGCTATAACACCGTCGTAGGGGAACGCGGCTACCGGCTCAGCGGCGGCGAAAAACAGCGGCTTGCCATCGCCCGTGTCATCCTCAAAGACCCGCGCATCCTGGTGCTGGACGAGGCCACCTCGCACCTGGATTCGCAAAATGAAGCATTGATCCAGTCGGCGCTGGAACCGCTCTTCGAGGGGCGCACCAGCCTGGTCATTGCCCACCGGCTTTCCACCATCCTGGCCGCCGACAAAATTCTGGTGCTGGAGGCCGGGCGGCTGGTGGAGCAGGGCACGCACGCCGAACTGCTCGCCCAGGATGGCCTCTATGCCCAACTCTATGCCACCCAGTTCAGCGGCCAGCAGCCGTGCGACGACGAAGAGGCGCCCGACACCCTGCCGGAGCAGGTGATCACCGACTAGATCCGTACTGACGAATCAGGTGACCGGCATTTTGCAGCCGCCGGTCACCCCACGCCATCACAGGGATACACATGAACCGAGAACCGTTGAATCGAGAGGCTTTGAAGGACACCTTGTTCACCCCCCCGGGCGGGCCGACGCGTGTTTCGCCGCCCAGCCCAGAGATCTTTGCTCACATGGGCCAGGATAACATCTATCAGATGCTGGAAGATTTCTACCGCGAGTTGGAACAATCCTCCATTCGCTTTATGTTCCCCGAAGATATGGTAGAGGCATCAAAGCGGTCTGCCGCCTTCTTCGTAGGGGTGTTGGGCGGGCCGCCGCTCTACCAGCAGCTTTACGGCCCGCCCATGATGCGCGCCCGCCATCTCCCTTTCCCGATTGACGAAGCGGCGCGCCAGGCCTGGCTGCAATGCGTCTATCGTGTCTTGGAGGACGCGCCGCAGAAGTACAACTTCCCTGCTGAGCATCTGCCCGGCTTCCGCGCCTTCCTCGACGGCTTTTCGGGTTGGATGGTCAACACCGCACCGCAGGACTGATGCGCTCCTCGATCAAAAAAGCGGCGGAGCTTATGTGGCTCCGCCGCGCTTAAGTTCAGTCTGTTATATCTTCTCCGTCCATTGGGGTTCAGGATGGATATCCGGTTCAGGTCGCGGCCCGACATCTGCCCTGCCGCTGCCCTCCAGACGGCTAATGGCGCGCACCGTCATGTCATGATCCACCAGGATTTGGCAGGACAGGCGCACGCCGCTGAGTTGACGCTCGATCAACTTCTCCTTCTCGGCCACGGTCATCTTGTCCGGCTCACCCTCGACGAACTCCACACGGCAAGTTGTACAGCGGCAGTTGCCGCCGCAGGCGTGAAGTTGATCCACCCCGGCCTCATCTTCCAACGCCAAGACCAGCCGTTTCCCCTCTGGAACGTCGAACGTGCCAAATCCCTCCACTGTCAATTTCGGCATGCCAATTCCTTTCATCGTTGTGTAGCGGTTATGAGAAACAGTTATCACGTCTCTGAGCGAATCAGAGCGAAGCAATGGCAACCCCTGTACAGCGCGAGCCCACTGTTTGGTGCATGATCACGCGCTGGGATACAATTGGATTCTGTTCCCTCTCCAGGCAGGCGCAAGACCCTCCTAACACTACTATGCCAGAGATGGGAGCTTTCTGTTGTAATGTACGTTCACGATTGCAGCCCTGCCCAGCCTGAAGGAAGGACATTGTGCAGCTTTCCCAATCGAATGTACCGGCCCGCCAGTTGAGCGGGATGCGCGGCTTCTTGCTCCTTTGGTTGGGCCAGTTGGTCTCGCTGCTCGGCACGCAGATGACGCGCTTCGCACTCACCATCTGGGCCTGGGAGATCACCGGCCAGGCGACCGCGCTAGCATTGGTCGGTTTCTTTTCGTTTGCCCCGGTCGTCCTCGTCAGCCCGCTGGCGGGCGCGCTGGTGGACCGTCTGCCCCGCAAACTGGTGCTTATGGTCAGCGACTTGGCCGCCGGGCTGTCCACCATTGCGGTCTTGCTGCTTTACACCACAGGCAACCTGGAAATCTGGCACCTCTACGTGACGGGAGCCTTTGCCGGGGCATTTGAGGCTTTCCAATTTCCAGCGTTCTCGGCGGCGATCAGTACGATGTTGCCCAAAGAGCAGTATGGCCGCGCCAATGGGCTGCTCTCGCTGGCCGAATCGGCAACCTCCATCGCCGCGCCCATCTTGGCCGGGCTGCTGCTGGCACTGATCGGTATCGGCGGTATCCTCGTCATCGACATGACCACCTTCATCTTTGCCGTCAGTATGCTCGCCTTTATCTTCATTCCGCGGCTGCAGCGCAGCGCCGATGAGCCGAGCGACGACAAGGGCAGCCTCTGGTATGAAATGATCTATGGTTTCCGCTATATCCTGGCCCGGCCCAGCCTGCTAGGGCTGCAACTTCTCTTCCTGGCCGCCAACCTCTTGGGCGCCATGAGCACGATCCTGTTACCTGCCATGGTGCTCGCCCGCACAGGCAACAACGAATTAATGCTTGCCTCGGTTCAATCCTTCATGGGGATTGGCGGGGTGGTCGGCGGGCTGCTTTTGAGCACATGGGGCGGGCCAAAACGCCGCGTGCATGGCGTGCTGCTGGGCTTTATCGGCATGAGTCTCTGCCAGGCCTGGCTAGGGACGGGGCAGGCGCTTTGGGTCTGGTCGGCTGCCGTCTTCAGTATGATGCTTTTCCTTCCTATTCTCAACGGGTCAAACCAGGCGATCTGGCAATCCAAGGTGGCGCTGGCCGTGCAGGGCCGTGTCTTTGCCACGCGGCGTGTGATCGCACAGATCAGCGCGCCGGTGGGCACGCTGATGGCCGGGCCGCTGGCCGACTACCTCTTTGAACCCGGCATGCGCAGCGGAGGTGCGCTCGCCCCAGTCTTTGGATGGCTGGTCGGTACGGGCCCCGGTTCGGGCATGGGGCTGCTCATCCTGATCACCGGGCTGCTTGGCGCATTCGTGGGGCTGGTCGGCTATGCCGTCCCGGCCATCCGCAACGCCGAGGACATCCTCCCCGACCACGCGCCAGCGCACGTCATGACTTGATCGGTGCAGGCGAACCCGTCACAGCGCGGCCAGCCGCCCGAAATCCGCGGCCTTCAGTTGGGCCTCCAGCGCAGCGGCCTGTTCCTTGGGGAACGGTCGCCCTGGCAGCCGCGGCTGCCCGTAGTCAAAGCCCAACATCCCGATCACATGCTTCATGGCCCCCATAAAGCCAAATGCAAAGAGGATGCGCGTCAGTTCATTCGCCTGAAGCTGCAACTCCGTGCCGCGCGCCGCGTCGCCCGCCGCGCGCGCCTTGTGGATCTCGCGGTAGACGCCCGGAATGTAGTTGAGCGTCGATCCGATGTTGCCGCTGGCGCCAAAGAGCGAGGCAAAGAAACACTCCTCATCCATCCCCGAAAAGACCGTCC
>CAZYQJ010000362.1:0-5915 GCA_964649925.1 uncultured Litorilinea sp. | reverse complement strand
GGTTGTTATCCGTATTGCAGAGGATAACGCTGTATCCGGCAGCAAAGCCGTAGTTCTCGATGCTGCGCGCCAATTCCGCAAAAAAGGGATTCACATTGTCCGGCACGACCAGGGCAATCGTCTTGGTCTCCTGACGCACAAGCGCCCGCGCCAACGAGTTGGGCCGGTAGTTGAGTTCCTTAACTGCCTGTAAGACACGTTCTTCGGTTTGCTTTGCCACGCGCCGCGTTCCATTCAGCACATGTGAAACCGTGCTGATAGAGACTCCCGCTGCGGTGGCGACATCATAGATCGTAGACATAGCACCTTGGAGCAGCAGACGCATTGGGCGTCCGCCAAAACATACATTACGGACTCTGGAAACGTAGAGGAAAGCGCTTTCACGCAAGCGCTTTCGGAGTGTAGCATGGGGAGATTGCATCCGTCAAACGCCGCACCTTCTCGCAAGCGTCTACCCTGATGCAGGGTGTGATATAATCGCACCACCGGACAAAAAAGACCCACAGCAAGGGATCGATGATGAAGATTACGCGTGTGACCGCTACTGCTTCTGTAGAACGGCGCAAGACCCCTATCCGCGATGCGCTGCAAACGCTGGATACCCGCGGGCTTACCCACATCAGCATCGAGACGGATGAAGGCATCTGCGGCGTCAGCACCACCTACTTTGGGCGGGTGGAGAAGTCGCCTCACGTCCTGGCCCTCCTGGTCAACGAGGTCCTGGGACCGGCCCTCGTGGGCGAAGACCCGTTCATGGTCCGCGCCCTGCGTGACAAGTTGTGGACGCTGACCGATTACCAGGGAACCCTCGGCCTTTCGCTGTTCGGCATCGCGGGTATCGACATTGCGCTCTGGGACCTGATGGGCAAAGCGCTCGGCCAGCCCGTGTGGCGGCTGCTCGGCGCAGCGCGTGATCGCATCCCTGCCTATGCCATGGTCGGCTGGCTCAACTATTCGCTGGATGAACTTAAGGCGATCTGCAACCAGGCCATGGAACAAGGCTTTCGCGGCATCAAGGTGAAGGTGGGTGCGCCGACGCTCCAAGAGGATATCCAGCGCATCGAAGCTGTCCGTTCCGTCGTGGGCGACAGCGGGCTAATCATGGTGGACGCCAACCAGGTCTTTTCACTCAACGAGGCTGCGCGCCGCGGCCGTGTCTATCAGGAGATGGGCTGCTACTGGTTTGAAGAACCGCTGCGCGCCGACGACGTCGATGGGCTGGCGCGCCTGGCCGCTGAACTGTCGATCCCCATTGCGTCGGGCGAAAACAACTATGGCAAACGCCAGTTTCGTGATCTGTTCGAACGCCGCGCCGTGGACATTGTTCAGCCCGACCTGCGCCGCGCCGGGGGCGTTACCGAATGTTATGAGATTGGCATGATGGCCGATGCCTTCAACGTACCCTATGCCTCACATGGCGGCGGCGTTCATCTGCATGTCTTGGCGGCGCTGCCCAATACGATCTTTATGGAAAGCGGCTTGATCCCAACAGGTTCGTCGCTGCGCCTGGTGGACGGCTGTTATCCGCTGCCCGAAGAGCCAGGGTTTGGCGACACCGCCGAGTAAACAGGCCATGCCCGCCCCCGAAAAGCACCCCCCGGCCAGATTGATACGCGGTGAGGTTAGTCCGTTCACGACGACACGCGACAAGATGCTTGCATCGGGCGTCGCTTTGTGATACACCATGCACAGGCTGGTGCATCGATCAGCAAATCTCCCCGGCGCTGCACCCCTACATCGCACTCCTCCATAAGTCAATTGCAATACACCTGACTTCCGGTTGCAACACCTCGGACATCGTGAGGCCATTCACGACACGTCTCTGTGATTGTCTGACCGCCTATCCCAACTATCTCAACTCAAGGAGGAGCACGATGAGCAGACGTGGATTTTAGGTACAATGGATTGCTGTGCTTGCATCGCTGGCCGTGACTTTGCTTGCTGTCGGGTGCGCGATGCCCTCTCCCGCACCTTCACCCGAAGGCGGAACCGTTCCTCCCACGCCCGCTGGAGGGACAGTCCCCATGGCGACCGAAGAAGCGGAGGAGGAAACGGCCCCTACGCCAACAGCAGAAGCCGAGATGGAAGCAATGCCGGAGGTCACCGCGACACCGGCTGCCGAGGAGGAGGCCGCCTCGGGCGCGACCAGACAATTCGCCTATGTCGGAACCTACACCCGCAGCGCACCCGGCGGCTGGTCCGACGCCGCCGAGCAAAGCCCGCCCGAAGGCGTCTACGTCTATGAGTTCAACCCCACCACCGGCGAAATGACGTTGATGCAGACCGTGCCCAGCGACAACCCCTCGTTTGTGGCGATTCACCCTTCCCATGACTATCTCTACGTCGTCAACGAGATCGACGATTATGAAGGACAGGAGGCCGGTTCGATTGAGGCCTACGCCATCGACGACGTTACCGGCGAACTGACTCTTCTCAACCGCCAGCCCATCGACACGATCCCCGCTCATCTAGCGGTAGACCCATCCGGCGACTATGTGGTCGTCGCCAACTATGTCGGCGCAACCTTCAATCTGCTCCCCATCGAGTCGGATGGCAGCCTGGGCGAAGTAGTGGACACCGTAGAACAGAGCGGGACCGGCCCACACGAACGTCAGGAAGCGCCGCATCCCCATTCCGTCATCTTTGACCCATCCGGCAGCTACATTGCCGCCGCCGACCTCGGCACAGACCACGTGCTGATCTTCCAGATCGAGAACGACACCCTAACACAGGTCGATGAGGCGCTTGTCTCCCCAGGGTCAGGCCCGCGCCATGTAGCCTTCCACCCTAGCGGCAGCTACCTTTATGTCATCAATGAACTGACCGCCACCATCTCGGTCTTCCCCTTTGACGCGGCCACAGGCCAGCTTGGCGACGAGATGCAGACTATCAGCACCGTGCCCGACGATTTCCCTGCAAACAAGAGTACCGCCGAAATCATGGTGCATCCGTCCGGCAACTTCCTCTATGGCTCCAACCGCAAACAGGAAGAACACCCGCTGGCCGACTCGATCGCGGCCTATGCCATCGACCCCACTACCGGAGAACTGACCCTGATCGGCCACGCGACCGACAACATCCAGTTCCCGCGCGCCTTCACCCTTGATCCCAGCGGTGCTTGGCTCTATGCCCTCAACCAGAAAGGCGACAGCATCGTCCAGTTTGAAATCGACCCGGCGACAGGCGAACTCACGCCCACCGGGCTGATCGTCGAATCCCCTGTCCCTGTTTCACTGGTCTTCAAAACACAATAACCCGCCGACACCCCGCTCAGATCTAATCAGGCGGCCTGTCCCAAAGCCAGGTTCAGGCCGCCTGATCGCGCTTCGCAGCTTCAATTCCACCCTACCCTTTTCCACTTTCCCACCGTCAGCGTATAATCGAGAAGATACCCTTTGCCATGCTGATTGTCATGCTGGGAAGTACCAGGTGACTAAAGGCTGGCCTTGTTCGACTACAGCCGCAACATGAATGGAGTTCATGCATGGAAGCATTGCACGCCGGTCAAATCTTTTTGTGGATCGCTATCATCTTAGTGGCTGCCCGCGCCGCGCTCGTTCTGCAGCGCATCGGCCAGCCCCCCGTTCTTGGCGAACTGCTGGTCGGCGTCATCCTGGGAAACTTGACACTGGTCGGCCTCAACTTCGTCCGGCCTGTGATCGAAAACGGCGTTATCGAGTTCCTGGCCGAACTGGGCGTTGTCATCCTCCTCTTTCAGGTCGGTCTCGAATCCAGCATCAGCGAAATGCGCCAGGTCGGCCTGCGCGCGCTCCTGGTGGCGCTCATCGGTGTGGCTGCGCCCTTTGTCCTCGGCACCTATGTGGTCGGCCCCTGGCTGTTACCGGGCCTCTCGTTCAACGCCTACCTCTTTTTGGGTGCAACGCTGACCGCCACCTCGGTGGGCATTACGGCGCGTGTCTTTCGAGACCTGGGCATCATCAACTCGCCAGAGGCAAAGATCGTGTTGGGCGCAGCCGTGATCGACGATGTGCTTGGCCTGATCATCCTGGCAGTGGTCACCGCAATTGCGACCGCGGGCACGATCAGCCCGGTCGACATTATGTGGATTACGGCTAAGGCCGTAGCATTTCTGGCCGGAGCCATCGTGCTCGGCCAGTTGTTTGCCCCCATGGTGGGACGCCTCCTATCGGCCATTCACACCGGCCAGGGCATGAAGTTTACCGCGGCCATTGCCTTCTGCCTGGTCATGGCCTATGGGGCCGAGTTGATCGGGCTAGCGCCCATTATTGGGGCGTTCGCCGCCGGTCTCGTCCTCGACCCAGTACACTTTCGCCATTTCAGAGACCCTCAGATCGTGCAGGATGTCCGCGACCTGGCCGAAACCGTGCCCCAACCTGAGCGAGTACAGTTGCTGACAATCATCGAACGCCACGCCCATCGCGACGTCGAAGACTTGGTTGAACCGCTTGGCTGGTTCTTGGTCCCGATCTTCTTCGTGCTGACCGGCATGAGTGTGCGCCTGGAGACCTTGTTTGATCTACAGGTACTCGGCATTGCGCTGGCCGTCAGCGTGGCCGCCTTTGTGGGCAAACTCATATCGGGATTGGCCGCCGGGCGTGTCAACAAAAACATCGTGGGGTGGAGCATGGTCCCGCGCGGCGAGGTCGGGCTGATCTTTGCCGCCACTGGCCAGCGTTTGGGCATCATCAATGACCAGATCTTTAGTATCATTGTGATCGTGGTCATCCTCACCACGCTGGCAACGCCGCCCGTCCTCACCTACTTCAGCCGCGACATAACCAGGCGACATCTGGCTACTGTGGTATAACATGCGGTTTCCGACACAACTCGCCTAGATCACATGCCCCTGGCGCAGCACAGATGCCCACGCATACGCTAATCCAGGCAGGCCAAACCAGACTAGCATCTGCTCGATGCCAGACGGGACGTGCCTGATCAGGATGCCGCTGTGCAGCGCATAGAACAACAGCCCCCAGATCGCCGCCAGCACAGCCAGTTCCACGATCCATCCGCCCCGCGAACGCGGATGGATCGCCAATATCCCGACTACGCCCTGGATCAAGGCCCCTATAGCCCACCCCGCTGCGCTGTACATCCCGCACAGCACGATAACCAGCATAATCCCAATGAGCGCCACGTTCACCCCGCTAATGATGGCATCGCCTAGATTTGGCTGCGCGGCCAACGCCCACCCCGCATCATCCAGCGCTTGCGTCATACGCCCAGCGACCCAGGTCAGAAGCAGCAGCAACAGCAGAGCCAGCACCGCAGGGCGCAAAGCCGCTAAGCCGCGCCATACCCGGGCTGGATGGGGGTCAGGCCAATGAAAATGAACAGGGTGCATCGCCATTTGCATTGCCTTCTTTCCATACTACATCGATAGCCCAAAACCCGCTGCCGATCCCGGCAGCGCGACCACAACGCAACAGATTCTGTTCATGCGTGATTGATTGTGTCTCTACTGTCTAGTCTACCCTACCGCGGCGGGCGCGCTACGGTCAACTGTCCCCTACCGTCTAGGACCTTCTGCCCACGCCCCACCCGTTTTAAGGGCGTTGCGACACCAAACGCCCGCTAAACGCCTCCCGCCACGAATGCCAAACGCTTGCCCTCTATACTGGCGGTCAGGAGTCCTATCACAACGCGAACGACACACAAGGAAAAAGGAACCTATGACCACCAAATATCGCTTCCTGCATCGCAGCTTTCTGGTGTTCGGATTGACCATTGCCCTGTGGCTTTCATCTGCCTGCACGGCCATGGTTCCCGTAGCGGTGGAAACCGCCGGGTCCAGCGACCCTGAGGTTGAAGCCCAGGCAGCCCCCGTCGGCTATGTCGTCACAGGGGATGCGGCAGGCATCACGGCCCCCGAAGAACTGCCCACCGGCATTGTCCCCATCACCTTTCACAACACGGGTGACACCCCTACCATA
>CAZYQJ010000361.1:0-5924 GCA_964649925.1 uncultured Litorilinea sp. | reverse complement strand
CTTTATCATCGATGGCGTGAACCGTGAAGTCTATCGCCTGTCCCCTGGCCCAAACGGCCTCTTCGACGGTGTCCCGCCCACCGGCGATGACGACGTCACGCACTTTGACACCCTGGACTTTGGATTGGATGACCCTGAAGGCATCACCTACAACCCTGCCAACGGCCATCTCTATGGCGTAGGCCGCCCTGCCAGCGCCGTGTTCGAATTCACGATCGACGGTGTGCTGGTGCAGACCATCGACATCGCGCACTTGAACGACAGGGGATTGGGCGATCTCGCCTTCGCCCCAGGCAGCCAAAACCCCTCTGCAATGAGCCTCTACATCGCCGCCCGCGGACTCGACAACGACTTCCTGCCGGACAGGATTCCAAATGACGGCAAACTCTACGAGATTTCATTGAGCACACCAATCACCGTGGAGACCCCCATTTCAATTTATCTGCCCCTGATGACGCGCTAAATGAAGGCACGTCTTTGGTCAGACAGGCACAAGGGAGACTATCGAATGATGTATAGGCATCAATTCACTCGCAATCAAACACATGGACATACGTTGCCTGTGCTGCGCCGCCTGATACGCACAGCCTGGCTCGGGCTGTTGGCGGTGCTGGTCGCCATGATGGCGAGCCGCGCCACAACCGCACAGACCAGACCGCCCGTTATCCGCTGGGAACGCAGCATAGAGATGGATAACATCGCGCTGGCCCAACCGTTTGGGTTCGCTTACTCCACGCGCGCCCAGGCTTTCTATATCGTCGAGAGAGGTAGACCAGAAGGCATCACAGGCCCAGCTGTCACGATTGGCACCATCACAGCCTATGGCGAACGGTTGGGGTCAGCGGTGCTCCCCATTCCCCCTGGCCGGGCGCTTGACCTGACCTATGACAGCCACCGAGGCCACCTGCTGATCTGGGATAAGGGCCAGCGCGACCTGATCACCGTCGCCGAACGCGGCGATGGCACGCTCGATCCAGGCACATTGACACGCCATCCCGCCCGCCAGTGGGACGTGAAAAATCTGGTAGGGATGACCTTTGACACAAATCGCGGCCATCTCTACCTGCTTGACCGGGTGGGGCCGCGCCTGCTGCGCGTCGTCCCAGCGGATGGCGGCAATTGGGCCAACGCCACCGTGACCGCGCTGGAGCCATCCTCCTCCCTCCCCCAGTTGCAGGGGTTGGCCTATGACCCGACAAGCGACCACCTGCATGTCACGGTGCGCAAGACCGCGAAACTGATGGAGTTAACGCTGGATGGCAGCATGGTTGCCGAGCGCGATCTTGCTGCCTTTAAACTCAGTGGGGTCGGCGGCATGATCTTTGCCCCCAGCGCCGACCTGACCGATGACCCCCAAACACACAACCTCTTCTTCGCAGACCACGGGTATGCGCTGAGTCCGGCAGCGTTGGACGAATCTGAAGCCCCTCTGCAGGATCAGCACGTCTATCTGCCCCTGATTGGCACGAGCGCAACGCAGGGCGCAGATGTCGACCTGTCCATTGATGTTGGGCCTATTGACATTAGGCTTCCCCTTGACATCCCAGAAACCCCTTCTCAACACGGTCAACTTGTGGAGTTCTCACTGACGGAGGTCGCGCAACCGCAGGTACAGGCTGCCGCGGTCAACCTTGCCTTCGTGCAGACAATCGATGCCTCGCAGTGGTCTCCACCCAGCCCAGATTCGTCAGGCATCGCCTATCTGCCCAACGCCAACGCTCTCATCGTCTCCGACGGCGAAGTCAATGAGATGCCGATCTATACAGGCGTCAATGTGTGGCATGTCACGACCGGCGGCAGCGTGGTCAGCACGTGGGACACGGGCGCGTTCTCCGATGAGCCCGCTGGTCTGGGTGTGAACCCGGCCAATCAGCACCTATTCATCGGCGACGATACCGGAACCCGGGGCGTGTATGAAGTAGACCCCGGCGGCGATGGCGTCTATGCCACCGGCGATGATGCCGTCGCCTTCCTGAAAACGAGTACCTTTGATTCCAAGGACCCCGAAGGCGTGGAGTACGCCGTTGGGTCAGGCGTTCTTTTTACCGTCGATGGCGTGAATCGCGAGATCTACCGTATCCCCCTGGGACCCAACGGCATCTTCGGCGGCGTATCGCTAGGCTCGATCACGCACTTCGATACGTTGAACTTTGGTCTGGATGATCCGGAGGGCATTGCCTACAACCCCGCCACCGGCCGTCTCTATGCGATCGGCCGCCCTGCCAGCACCCTGTTCGAGATCCAACTCAACTCGAATGGCACGCAGCCACAGTCTGTACAATCTCACAATATTTCGGCGGCTAATATTCGCAAACCGGCGGGCTTGGCGATCGGGCCAAGCAGCCAGAACCCAAGCGAACTAAGCATCTACATCATCGCCCGTGGAGTCGATAACGATTCAGACCCCAACGAAAACGACGGCAAGTTGTACGAATTTTCGTTGGGCCAGTCGGGTGGCACGCCCACCAACACGCCGACGCCAACGCATACGCCGACGAGTGGCCCAACGCCTACCCCGACGAACACGCCTACGGTCACACCGACCCCGACCAACACGCCCCCCGTTGACACGCTGACGCTGACACCTGTGGCGGATGCAGAGGTGCGGCAGGGTGCGCCCAACTCCAATTTCGGGACGACGAAAAAACTCAACGTAGACAGTCCCAACGAACAAAGCTATCTGCGCTTTACGGTGTCAGGTGTCACGGGCACAGTGCAGCAAGCGACCCTGCGCATGTTCATCACCAACGGATCGACAGACGGGCCGCCCCTCTATCTCACCGGCAACAATTGGACAGAAACCGGGATCACCTGGAACAACCGACCCGCGCCGGTGGGGGGCGTGATTGCCCATATCAACAACCTCCCCGCGGACACATGGGTTGAATACGACGTCACCAGCGTGGTCACTGGCAACGGGACCTATGACCTGGTCTTTGTGCCGGATAGCACCAAAGGCGTCGCCTATAGCTCGCGGCAGGGGGATGCGCCGCCGCAACTGGTGCTGGAGTTTGATATCGGGTCATCCTCACCAGGCGACCCCACGAACACCCCCACCCCAACGCCGACGAGTACCCCTGTATCCGGGTCTGCTGTGTTCGTCGGTGCAGGCGATATTGCCGACTGCTCCGGCACAGCGGATGAAGCGACCGCTCTTCTGTTGGACGGCATCCCTGGTGCGGTCTTCACTATCGGGGACAACGCCTACCCGTCCTCCAGTTCGGGCGCGGCCTTTATGGACTGTTATGAACCAAGTTGGGGGCAGCACAAGGCGCGTACCCGTCCGGCCTTAGGTGACGCCGAGTATGCTCAGGCGGGCGCGTCCGGTTACTTCGCCTATTTTGGTGCGGCTGCTGGCGACCCCGGTGCAGGGTACTACAGCTACGATGTCGGCAGTTGGCACATCATCGTGTTGAACAGTAACTGCTCCGCGATCGGCGGGTGTGACCCCGGCTCTCCCCAGGGGCAGTGGCTGCAGGCGGATCTGGCAGCCCACCCCACCCAGTGCAGCCTGGCGATCTTCCATGAGCCGCTCTTTAGCTCGCGAGGGGGTGACGAGGACTTGCGGGACTTTTGGGTTCCGCTCTACAACGCGGGCGCCGACATTGTGCTGAATGCGCACTATCACTTCTATGAGCGGTTTACGCCGCAAAACCCGGATGGTGTGGCAGAGCCTGGACGCGGCATCCGCGAATTCATGGTCGGAACGGGCGGCAGAAACCTGAGTTCCTTCGACACCCTCCCGCCCAACAGTGAAGTCCGCAACAACCAGACGCACGGCGTACTCAAACTGACGTTGCACGCCACGGGCTATGACTGGGAGTTCGTTCCGGTGGCTGGAAGGACGTTCACGGATTCAGGCAGCGCCCCCTGTGTTGTCCCCTAAACCGTACAGGGTGGAGTCAGGAAAGAATGAGCATGGCGCAGATGCTAGGCGAGCATAGCGACAGGTACGGGACATTTGCCAACGCCATCGACCAGCCCGGCGCAGGCCCGTCAACGCTTCTCCGATTTCTCAAAGTTGGCTGGCTGATGGGCGTCGTGATCCTGCTGCCGCTGGATTTTGTGAAGTTTCCCTACAACACGATCCCTGTGGACCTCTGGATCCTCATGGCGCTGCCGGTGGTGTGGTTGTTCTTTGGCCAGGGGATCCGGTCCTTGAGCCTCTCTTACCTGGTAGCTATGTGGTTGATCATGATCGCCAGCTTCATCAGCATCTTTGCCGCCCCCGCGCCGATGAACAGCTTTATTGTGCTGGTTAAGGAGGTATACGTATTCGTCTGGTTCCTCACCATCACCGCGGTGCTCTGTACGGTCAGCGCGGCGGATTGCCGTCGCGTGCTTGTCGTGTGGGCCGGAGCCGTCTTCGTACACGGCGTGATCATCGTCGCCCAGTTCCTATCCCCGGCGTTTTGGCGGTTCACAACCAGCCTGGCCGGGAGCCTGCGCGACTTCGAGATCTACCGGCCCTCGGGCCTGTTTGTAAACGCCAATTCGGCTGCGCTCTTTCAGTTGCTTGGGTTCGTGCCGCTGATGCTGGTCAGTCGCAGCCCGAGGATGGCGATCATCTTGGGGGTGCTGCTCATGCCCACCATGCTGACGACAGGTTCGATGGGGGCGGCGCTAGCCCTATGCAGCGGCGTAGCGGTGGCGATGGTTGCCCTGGCGCTAAGTGGACACATGACACGCGTCGCGTCAGCGGCTGCACAACTCCTATTGGCCCTGTTGCTCCTGGTCGGGCTGCTCTACTACGTGACCAGCCACAACCAGCGCTATCAGGCCCACTTCGAGCGCATCTTTCTGGGCCGCGCCGAACGATCCTCGGGCGGGCGTTTCAACCTGTGGCAGCGTGGGTTCGACGTCTTCCTCGACCACGACACATTTCTCTGGGGTGTTGGTCCGGAGAATTTCAGGGAAGTGGACGGCCGCGGGAACCAGTTACACAGCGACTTTATCGCCTTCCTAGTGGAACGCGGCCTCATCGGCGTCCTGGGGCTGGCGCTCATGGCGGTAACTGCACTGGGCAGAGCCGCCTATTTGATCTGGATGTACAACAAGTATCCGGGCCGCGCCGGACCCGAGGGTTTTGTATTTCTGGGGGCTATAGTTGCGACCCTGGTTGAATCGCTCACCCACCAGGTCTTTCATTTTCGTGAGTTGTGGTTGGTCTTGGCGTTTCAGGAAGCCATGTTCTTCCGGATCACAAGGTCCACATACCACATGGAGCCACGCCATCCATCGCTACTTGTGGATGGCGAGATCTGAGAGATGCCCATATGGCCCGGATTGCAGCCGTCCTGCTACTCCTGATCGCCCTGGAGTGGGAAACACGTAAGACCCAAGCGACTGAGCAGATGACGCCATCTACCCACAACTACTATGTTGCCCCCGATGGCAGCGATCAAAATACCGGCACGTTGGAGAGTCCGTGGCAGACGTTGGAGTATGCCTTGACCCAGGTATCGCCCGGCGATGTACTCAACCTGAGGGGAGGAACCTATTACGAACGGGGGATCACCGTCAGTACCACCGGTACGGGCTCCGCTCCGATCACGATCCGCTCCTACCCCGGAGAACGGGCTGTGATCGACGGCGGCGTTCCCTTCTTTATGGATGTACCCAACACAGAATGGGAGCTTGTCAACGAAGACCTGCACCTCTATCGCAGCCGCCGCACATTCCCGGATGCATCCGACTTCGTGCGCGCCTGGCTGGTCGACGATGATGTTCAACTGGTCGAATACGAATCGGCGCAAAACCTGGAGTCTACAAACTACGGCCCGCTCGACGGGACAAAGCCGCTCTACATGGGGCCTGGGATACAGCTACGTGAGGACGGCCATCTCTACATCCGGCTGGTCTATAACCCCAATGACCTGACCGACGCCGCGGGCGCACCCGTCGATCCCATCCCAAGCGATGTC
>CAZYQJ010000360.1:0-5924 GCA_964649925.1 uncultured Litorilinea sp. | reverse complement strand
GCCGACAAAGACCAGCACGCTCCCAGGGATCAGCGCCCACCAGTGGCGGCGCGTGCCTGCCAGCAGGTTGACCAGAAAAAAGACCAACCCCATCCCGACCAACAACAGCGCGCCCAACGTCTCCAGCCGGGTGATGACAGTGCTCAGGGCCAGGATAGCGCCCAACACCAGCATAAAGCCGCCGGGGATGATCGCCCACCAGTGTTCCGTGCGGTTGACCAGATAGACATTGGCAAAGGCTATCGCCAATCCTCCAAAGATAACCGCGGCGCGCAGCGGCTGCGCCACCTGGGGCAGCGTACTCAGGTAGACCATCGCCGCCAGCCCGAGTAGTGTCCATGCAGGCATCAGCCGCCAGTAGGTTGCGCGCTGGCGCAGGTAGCTGATCAGGATGGCAACGCCGCCCAGGGCCAGCAGGATCGCGGCCCCGTATTGGGCCATTGGCTGAAAGCGGTCCAGCACGCCAAAGTTGAAGAGTAACAGCACTCCCCCGGTGACAACCAGCGCGGCCGCCCAGAGGAGCAGGTTACGCCGCCGCTCGCCGCGTGGCGTCATCCGCATGGCATCCTCCCAACAAAAGACCCCTGCCCACAATCGGCTGCACCGGGCAGGGGTCTGGTGATCATACGAAAACCGTCGTGAGCGGCTTACTCGACGACGGGCAGCGTGTCGATGTCCACGCTGACCTCCACCCCGCTAGCGGCCACCCAACCGAGCGTGCCGTCGGTGCCGACCACTTGAATCCATGATCCGTCGGCGCTGCGCCCGGTGACATCCAGCGCATTGCCGCGCAGGCTGCGGCCCATCTCAGCGCCGGTGGTGGCGGGCGTGTCATAGATCACCGCCATCAACTGGCGCACCGTGGCGACGGCGACCGGCTCAGCCGTTTCCGGCTCCGGCGTCGGTACGATGGGGGCCGCGGTCGGCGCGGGGGTGGGGGTGGGTGTCTCGACTTCGACAGCGGGCAACGCACCCACGGCAGATGTGGCGTCTACCGTGTCACGGAAAACCCAGGCCAGTTGGCCGGTGGGCAGTTCGACCTGCACCCACATGCCGTCGGGCGAACGCGCCGCCGCGGGCAGCACCGCGCCCTGTGGGACCAACAAGACCATCTCCGCCTCGACGTCAGGCGCAGACCGGGCGTTGACGCCGTCCGCCACCGTCACAATGATGGCAGGCGTGTTGTCACTCGGCACGACATTGGTATACGGCGCGCCGGGCACAATGCCGGTGGTGATGACCTCGGTGCTGGTGACTTCGGTCGCCTCAGACACGGCAGGCGTGGTGGCATCCTCGGGCAGCGGCAGGCTGGCGATATCGCCGCTGACCTGGAGGAATTCGGCGGAGACCCAGCCGGTCAACCCGTCCGGCAGCAGCACCTGAATCCAGGAGCTATCCTCATTGCGCGCCACCGCGGGCAGCACGGTTCCAAACTCTGCCAGCCGGATTTCGTTGCCTTCGACCACGACAGGCTGTTGGCGCACATTCACCCCGTTCACCGCATCCACAGTGACCGTGATGGAGGGCGCTGTGCCGCCGGTGACTGTGTCGGTGGTAGTGCCGGTGTCAGTCGCGCCGGGGGCGGCTGCCTCGCCACCTGCGGGCGTAGGCGTCACGGTAGGCAGCGCCGCTTCCGCCGGGGCCTCTGCGGGCGGTTGGGTCGGCGGCGGTTCCGGCGTTGGGGTGGGGCCGCGGCCGACATATTCCAACACTGCGTTGACCAGCGCCTGCGACACGTCGCGCGTCTCGATTTCGACAAATTCGGCGGCGGCATAGCCGATGGTGCCGGAGATCGGCTGCCCTTCGGCCAAAGGCGTGTCGTTGATAAATAGCTCGACCCACTCGCCCTGTACCTCGAAGATCAACAGGGTTTCCCCCTGGTTCAGGACGCGGATCACAGCGGCATCCGTGTTGGGCGCGGTACGTGCGTTCACGCCATAAGTGCTGGTGACTGTGCCAAACTGCTGCGAAACCAGGGAAATTTCAGTGGGTGTGGGTGGGGCGGCTTCAGTAGGGGGCGGTTCCGGGGTGGGCGCGGCGACGTCCGCAGGCTGCGCAGGGGTTTCAACCGCTGGGCTAACCTCGTCTTCCGCTTCAGGGGCCTGCGTGCTCTCCGGCGGAATGACGACTTGGGGTTCCTGGCCGCGGTTGAGCCAATCGGGCAGCACCTGAGAGGCGGTATAGGCGATCACCGCCAGCAACGCAATCGTGACGACTGTTGGCAGCACCCAAGCCATCGCAGGCCGCGGGGTTTTGACATACTCGACCGGCTGCCATTCCTGGCCCAAATCCTCTGGCGTGTTTTGGAGGGTCCACTGATCCGCCAGACGTTGTTCCGACTCCCGGAGCGTCCACCGTTCGTCGGGTTGCTCCCCTTCCTGGAGCCGCCAGTTATCACTCGAAGGCTTATCGTTCATGGTCTATGATTCCCCTCCGTCGCTGAGTCCCAGCCATGTTGATCCCCAGCCCGAGCAGCAAACACAGCCTGGATAAACTGGATAAATAAGAGGAAGGATAACAAAAGCCAAGCCATTACTGCCCACCCAGGATCGTGCCGTCTGTCTGTAAGGCCGTTGAGTGCCGCGCCGCTTGCGATCAAGAATAGGCTCAACGCCACGGACATGCGGCTGCGTGGAGTTTGCAGGATGTGACGCCATTGCCACCCGTTCAATTGTCGGGACCACCCCAGGTATCCGGCGGTCGCCAGCAAGGCGGCCAGCCCGATCAACCAGAGGGCGTCCACCACTACCCCTTGTAATGTCACCATACCTGCAATGCCATCATCCCGCATCGTCCACTCGTCCATACAATATCGCCGGACAGGGATTGATGGTTCCCGACTAGTTTGACGGCAAACCGTGTCGCTTAGATACTGCCGGATCGCGCTAAGGTGATCCGGCGATCCGCCTCCCGATCATGCTGCAACTCGAATTGCAGCATGTGGAAAACAGACGACAGTTGCGACTCGTGTGTCTCTGCTTACCTGGTTGCCGGAGCCGTTGTGCGCGCTGTCTGGAGATCACACGGGCGTCAGGCAAGCAGTCTGATGCTAGGTTTCAATGGTTTGACGTTCGTCTGTCTGGCTGCTATAGTGCAAGCAGCAAGTGTAACATCGCGCCATGCCTGGGTTACGCAATGACACCTAGCCGATAGTATACACATAAAGCTGCCATCCTGTAAACAAAACGGATTGCATGCCAGGATCTCCCCAACCTGCAACAAAAATTTCCAAAACTTAAGCGAGCCCTTCTATGCCCAAACATGACACGGACCGTTATGACCTGGTCATCGTCGGCGCAGGGGCTATTGGCAGCGCCGCCGCCTATCATGCCGCCCGCAGCGGTCACCGCGTCCTGTTGCTGGAGCAGTTCAACGTAGGCCACACACGCGGCAGCAGCCACGGCGGCAGCCGCATCATCCGCTATACCCACCCGACGTCTGGGCTGGCGGCGCAGATGCCCGCTACCTTCCAGCTTTGGAACGAGCTAGAGCGTGCCAGCGGGACACGGCTGCTGCAACTGACCGGCGGGCTTTATCTAGCGCCAACCAGTTCACCCTGGCTGGAGGAATGCCGGGCAATCCTGGAAGAGTTGGGCTTCCCTCACCAGTTGATGGATGCCGCCGACCTGCGCCACGCCTACCCGCAGTTTGCCCCTCCCGACGATTGGCAAGCGATCTTTCAGGCCAATACCGGCATCCTCTCCGCCACGCGCTGTGTCGAGACGATGGTGGCTCAAGCGGTGCATCACGGTGCGACGCTGCGCGCTAACACCCAGGTCGCCGCGGTACTGCCCGCCAACGGCAGGGTGACGGTGCAGATCGCTGGGGAAAAAGCGGTCGTGGGCGACCGCGCCATTCTGGCCGCCGGTCCCTGGTCGGCCCGTTTTCTGGCCGACCTGATACACTTTGACGTGCCGCTGCGTGTTACCCATCAGCAGGTCGCCTATTTTGCGGCCCAATCCCCAGCTTTGTTTGCCGTGGGTGTTTTTCCCATCTTTGTTGCCGCCATGACCGATCACTTTTACGGGTTCCCAATCTGGGAGCAGGCTGGGATGATCAAGGTGGCGTTGGAACAGACAACGCAAACCGTTGACCCTGACGGCCCGCGCACGGTGGACGATGACCTGCTCGCGCGCCTTTCCGCCCTGGTCGCCGCCTATCTGCCTGGGGTAGACCCTCATCCAGTTCATGTCGAGCCGTGTCTCTATACCGAGACCCCCACACGCGATTTTGTGATCGACCGTCACCCCGACCACCCGCAGATCGTGATCGCAGCGGGCTTCAGCGGGCGTGGCTTTAAACATGCGATTGCGGTGGGAAAGCTCTTGGTGGACCTGGCCTTCAGCGATCCGGGCGTCTATGGCGGCCCCTTCTGGCTCGACAGCTATCGTATCACCCGTTTTGCCCAGGCGCAAACGCCTGCCACCTGACCCCTGGCTGGTTGCACTATGTCCGATCCCGCAGGCGGCCTCGCGGCCACCCAGGTGTTGCCCTTCGACGACCCCGCGGCCCAACGCCTAGCCCTGACGCTGCTAGCCGACGAGCAGATCGTCGTCGCCCCCACCGATACGGTCTATGGCGTCATGTGCGCGTATGACAGCCCCGCGGCCATTGCCCGTCTCTATGAGGCCAAAGACCGCCCGCCGGAAAAGGCCATCCCGGTCTTGATCGGCGACCCTGCTCAGCTCGACCTCTTGGTGCAGATGCCGCTGCCGCCCGCAGTGCAGGCGTTGATCGCGGCGTTGTGGCCGGGTGCGCTTACCCTGGTGCTGGCGGCGCGGCCCCATCTGCCCGATATCCTCACCGCAGGCCAGCCCAGCGTGGCGGTGCGCATGCCTGCCCACGATCAACTGTGCGCCTTGATCCGGCGCAGCGGGCCGCTGGCCGCAACCAGCGCCAACCGCAGCGGCGGCCCCAACACCCGATCCGCCGCCGAAGCCCTGGCGCAACTGGCAGGCCGCGTGCCGCTGATCCTGGCTGACCCTGCCCCTGCGCCGGGTGAACCGCCCGCCACGCAACCGAGTACGATTGTCGACCTGACCGACCCTGCCCAGCCGCGGCGGCTGCGCGCCGGTTCGCTCGACGACGCGGTGCGCGCCTGTCTGGCCCCCTTCGGGTTGACCCTCGCCATTGGAACATCCGATGCTGATCGGGGTTGACGCATCGCGCGCCCTGCGCGCCCGGCGCACAGGCACAGAACGCTATGCCTATGAAGTGATTGACCACCTGCTGCGGCTGCCCGCAGCGCGCGCCCACCGCTGGCGGCTCTATGCCCAGACTGACCCACCCCTTGACCTGTGGCGGCTCCCCCATGTGGAATGGCGCGTGATGCCCGCGGCCCGGCTGTGGACGCACCGCACCCTGGCGCGTGAGGTGACGCGCCACCCACCTGATGTGCTGTTTGTGCCCAGCCACGTCGTCCCCTGGCGATGGCCGCCGCGCCGGTTGCCGCCCACGGTGGTCACGATCCATGACCTGGGCTATCATCGCTTTCCTGAAGCGCACACGCGCCGCCAATGGCGCTATCTGGTGTGGAGTACGCGCTGGAGCGTTCAGGCGGCGACGCGCGTCATTGCCGTCAGCCAGGCGACGGCGCGTGATCTGGTACACTATACAACCATAGCGCCCGCCAAGATCCGCGTGATCCACGAAGCGTTGCCCCCGCTGCCCACCCCGGACGCGGCGGCCATCGCAGCGGCGCTGGCGCGCTATGGGCTGGCGCAGCCCTACGCCATCTATGTGGGCACGCTGCAGCCGCGCAAGAACCTGGCCCGGCTGATCCAGGCGTATGAGCAGTTGCGCGCGGCGCGCGCCGTCAGTTGGGGTCTGGTGCTGGCGGGTGGGCCAGGCTGGCTCAACGCGCCGATCCTGACGCGGGCGCAGACCAGCCCGTGGGCCGCGTCGATCCGTCTGACCGGCTATGT
>CAZYQJ010000359.1:0-5932 GCA_964649925.1 uncultured Litorilinea sp. | reverse complement strand
GGCTTTTCTGGCCCCGCTGCCCTGTGATGCGCTGTGGGGGGTCGGTCCCAAGACCGGGGCGCGGCTGGCGGACTTGGGGATGCACACGATTGGCGATATTGCCCAGCAATCCCCCAAGACGCTGCAACGGATTTTCGGCAAACACGGGCATGACCTGGCGCTGCGGGCGCGGGGCATCGATACGCGCCCGGTGGAGACGCAGCAGGAGCGCAAGTCCATCAGCCAGGAGATCACCTTTGACCGGGATGTGGCGGACGCAGCGAAACTGCACGCCACGCTGCGCAGCCTGGCCGAAGGGGTGAGCCGGGATTTGCGCCGCAAACGGCTGATGGGGACGACGGTCAAACTCAAGCTGCGTTGGGCTGACTTTACCACGCCCACGCGCCAGATGACGCTGGCGCAACCCACCGACGATGCACAACAGATCTACGCCGCGGCACTGCACCTCTTTGAACGGCTGTGGCTGGCAGGCCGCCCGGTGCGCCTGTTGGGGGTCGGCGTCAGCGGGCTGGACGACCTGCCGCGGCAGATGAGCCTGTGGGACCAACCCGACGAGAGACAAGAGCGGCTTCAAGCGGTGGTGGATCGCCTGCGCGCCCGCTATGGCAAACAGGCCGTGGTGCGTGCCAGCGATATGCCTGACCCCGATGAAGCGTAATAGGAATCGTACTTGTATTTGGAAAGGGGCAAGTATCATGCAAGTGTTTGATGCCATCCGCACGATGCTGGCAGTACGTGAATTCCAGGACAAGCCGATCCCGGATGACGTGGTGAAGCGCATCCTGGAGGCGGCGCGGCTGACGGGCAGCGCCCGCAATCAGCAGCACTGGGACTTTGTGGTCGTGCGCAACCGCGATACGCTCCGCCGCCTGGGTGAACTGGCCTCGACAGGCAAGTATATCGCCAACGCGCCGATGGCCGTTGCGGTCGTCGTGCCTGAAGGAACCTACGGCTATATTGACGGCACGCGTGCCGCCCAAGATATGATGCTCGCCGCCTGGGGGGAGGGCATTGGGTCGAACTGGGTGAGCAGCGGCAACACGCCAGAGGTCAAAGAACTGCTGGGCATCCCCGACGACCGTATGGTGCTGGTGCTGATCCCCTTTGGCTATCCGGCGGGCGCGGTCGGTGCAGGGCGCAAGAACCGCAAAGAACTGTCTGAAGTTGCCCACGACGAACGCTTCGGCCAGCCGTTTAGCGGCTAGATCAGGTCGGCGATGCGCGCGGCGATAGCCTCAATCAGCGTTTCCAGACAGCCAGGGGCCAGGATGGAGGGTTCTTCCTGATACAGCCCCTGGCCGTAGCGGTCGGCGGGCAGCAGGTAGGCGACACCCGGCTCGCCCGTCAACACAGTGACCACCACCGGGTGATCGGGGAAGCGTTGGCGTAGTGTCTGCTGCAGCAGGTTGTATGGTTCGCCACCCACGCCGATCCAAAAACCGTCGCCCATGCGCTGCACCGTGTATTCAAAGGGGTAGTGATCGCCTGAGGGCAGCGTTTCGAGCCGGTTGAGCCAGCGTCGTGCCCGTTCGGCACGCGCCCCATAGTCGCGCGCGGCCAGGCTGTCGCCCGCAGTGTCCGCCTCTTTTTGGCGCGCCAGCAAGTCGGCCAGTTCACGTTCGAGCATCGCAGCTTCAGGGCGCGGCTTCTGGGGCAGTTCCACGGTAAAACGACCCCCCTGCAATATCTGGGTCTCCGCCTGGCGCGTCTCGTTCTGCGGGATGGGGAGCCAGGTGCCCAGTGTTGCGCCGGAGATCACCGGCCCGGCATAGGCGAAGTCAAGGCCCGGCGGGTCGAGGCTGTCCAGCACGGCTAACACCGCATGACCCAGGCGGCGGCCATTGCGGTCGGCAATCTGCACGTCGCCGGTGAAGCCGTGGCGCGGCCCCAGGTCGCCGCACGCGCCCAGGGTAAAGACGGCGGGCGCGCCGCTGGCCTGCTCCACCGTTTCGCGCATCGCACCCACATAGTCCGGGCTGATCAGTGTGTTTTCCCAGGCCAGCGTCGTCGGATGGCAGGCGTAGTTGACTACCGTTGCCAGCAGCCGTCCATCGTTCGCCACGGCGCGCACCACCAGCAACGTATCGTCGGCGGGCACATCGGGATTATAGCCACAGGCGTAGATCCCGCGCTCCTCATCCCAATAGTCGCGGTTGGCGGCCAGGTCGCAGCGGCCAGTGCCGTAGGAGATCGTGGCCTCGGTCACCTGTGTCGCGGCCAGGGACGCCGCGGTCTGTACGCGCTTGCACACGCTGTCCAGGTAGGGCGCGATCAGTTCGCCGCCTGGCAGCGATGTGCGGTTACGGCTAAAGAGACCCCCGGCATGTGTATGCGAGTAGGCCAGCACCACGCGTTCCAGCGGAACCCCGGCGCCGGTGGCGACAGCCTGGCGCACAGCCTGGTGGTCGCTCTGCCCCAGATCGACCATATCCAGTTGCGCCTGCGCCCATGTGCCCGACCCGTCGAGTGCGCCGAAGACCAGGACATCGGCGTAGAGGGGGCGATGGATACCCGTGGCGCGATGATGGCGCGCTGCACCCCACATGGGATGGTAGATGCCGACCGGCGGCGTGATGTCGGCGCGGCCATGACCAAAGCGCACCCGCGCCGTCGGTACCGCTTGCAGCGTGAGAGACATGGTTCCTCCCCAATGGTTGTGTCAGCCGAATGGACAATTGTGATGCCCATTGTAAGACTCGCGTCGATTCGCCGTCAATGCGATGCATTCAGGCGGGCTGTGCTACAATGGCGCAGACGGCCTCTGGTCGTATCTGTCCATTTATCCCACCAATCCACCCTGCCATGTGCAGCCCAAGCCCAGAAACCCAACCTATCTGTCCAATCTAGAGGGAATTGTCCATGAACGTTGCGAGTGTGGAATTCATCCATCTAGACGTACCCTTTACCCCCCACACCAACCAGTACATGCAGTACTGGCTGCCCCACTGGCGCATCTCGCAGGTCTGCAAGATCACGCTGGACAACGGCATCACCGGCTGGGGCGAGACGATCCCGAATTACACCTGGGCCAAGGTCCCGCCGCAGGTGGAGGAGCAGGTAGTCGGCCAGAACCCTGCCGAGATCCTATGGCGCGACGACCTGGGGGCTGGGGTGCAGATGGCGCTGTTTGACGCGGTGGGCAAGACGCTGGGCATCCCCGTTTACCGGCTGCTGGGCAACAAAGTGCGTGAGTGGTGCCCGATTTCCTGGTGGGCGATGGACATGCCGCCCGCGGCCTGGGCCGAGCAGTGCGCCGAGGCTGTGCGCCAGGGCTACATGTCGGCCAAACTCAAGGCGCGCACCTGGTATGACCTGCATGCCTCGCTGCAAGCCATCTTCGCTGCCGTGCCGGAGCAATTCATCCTCGACCTGGATTTTAACGCCACGCTAGACAACGCCGCCAATGCGGTCAAGTTCCTCAGCACGCTCGAACAGTATGACCAGGTGGCGATGTTTGAAAGCCCGATCCCGCAGGGGGATGTGGCGGGCAATGGTCAGATCCGCCAGCGTATTGACCGGCCTGTTGCCATGCACTATGGCAGCCCGCCCATTATGACCGCGTTGCAGCAGGATGTCTGCGACGGCTTTGTGCTGTGCGCGGGGGCAAGCGCGCTGCTGCGCCAGGCACATGTACTGGAGGAAGCCAACAAACCCTTCTGGCTGCAACTGGTCGGCACAGGCATCACCACCAGTTGGACGGCGCATCTGGGCGCGGTGCTGAATCAGGCCAAGTGGCCTGCCATCACCTGCATGAACCTCTGGGAGTCGCAACTGCTGGTCGCGCCCATTGAACTGCGCGGCGGCTTTATGCGCGTGCCCGAAGCGCCCGGTTTGGGCATCGAGGTGGACGAGGACGCGCTGGCCCGTTACCGGGTGGATTACACCTTTGTCGAGCCACCGCGCCATGTCTATCGCTACGTGCGCGCCAACGGCGAAGTCACCTATTACGGCTGCACCAAACAGGAACTGCATCGCGCCTATCCCGACAGCGCCCAGCCGATCTGTGAAGCGGGTGCGTCGCTGGACCCGCTGCCGGATGACGGCAGCGCCGAGTTTGCCGCGATCTACGAGGCGGTTCAAGACGGGCGCACGCTGCGCCGTCGCGAGGCGACCCCGGTGCAGGCGGTCGCCGCATGACCCACCTATAACGCCCAGACCCAACCTTTTTCAACCTGCCTCAACGCGCAAGGAGCAAATGATGACCGTCCTGTTGGAAGAAATGACGCGTGACCAGATCAAGGAATTGGCTCCCAATGCCGTCGCCGTGCTGCCCACCGCTTCAATTGAACAGCACGGACCGCATCTACCCATCGTCACCGACACGCTGCTCTGCGGCACGGTAGCGCGCCGCGCCGCTGAAGCCGTGGGGGATCAGGCGCGTGTGGTGGTGGCCCCGGTGCTGCCTTTTGGCAATTCGCACCATCACCGGCCTTTTGCCGGGGTGCTGTCGCTGGCGAGCGATACATACATGGCCGCGGTGCGTGATGTGCTGGAGGGATTGGCGTTGAGCGGTTTCCGCAAACTGGTCGTCCTCAACGGGCATGGCGGCAATACCGATTCCAACGCTGTAGTCGGGCTAGACTTTGTCAACCGGCTCGGCCATCCCGTTACGATTGCCACCGCCGCCTATTGGGATATCGCGCGCCCGGCGCTTGTCGAGGCGAACATCCTCCCCGGCGGGCGTATCCCCGGCCATGCAGGTCGCTTTGAGACCGCGCTGGTCATGGCGATCCGCCCGGAGTTGGTCAACCAGGAAGGGCTGAGTCAGACCCAAGACCAGTCGCAGGTGAAGGGCGGGCTGTTTGCGGCGCTGACCGGGGCTACGGTGCAGGTGCATGGTTCCTGGGCCGCCAGCACGGGCTATACGGACGAACCGGCGGCGGCCACCGCCGACGAGGGCCGCGCCATGCTGGATATCATCGTGCAGCGCGTGGCCGAATTCCTGACCGCATTTAGTCAGACTGATTGATACCTGGCCGCCCGCAAGGGCGGCCCATCCAGAAGACGTTAACCTGTGACTCACTCATCCACGATCGATACTCGCCGCATCCTTCTCTTTGTCGTACTGGCTTTTGCCATCTCCGGTACAGCCGCCGCCTACCTGGCGTTGACCGGCGGGCTGGCAGCCTCACCAGGGCGCACGCTGCTGGTGTTGGCGCTGTGGTATATGCCTGGCCCCGCGCTCGCCCATGTGTTGACGCGCCTCCTCACCCGTGAGGGGTGGGGCAACCTCTACGTGCGGCCCCGCTTCCGCACGGGGTGGCCGTGGTGGTTGGCGGCCTGGTTCGTGCCGCCGCTGCTGGTAATCTTGGGCATGGCCTTCTATTTTGCGTTCTTTCCGCAGCACTTTGACGCGGGGATGAGCCAGATACAGGCCCTGCTGGACAGCCTGGCGGCACAGATGGGCCGCCCGATGCCTTTGACGCCGCTGGCGTACGCGGCGCTGCAGACCGTGCAGGCTGCACTGATTGCCCCGCTGATCAATGCCCCGGCCACCTTTGGCGAGGAGTTTGGCTGGCGCGCCTATCTTCAGCCCAAACTCCTACCCCTGGGCTGGCGGCGCGCCATGATCTGGATGGGCGTGATCTGGGGCGTGTGGCACTGGCCTGTCATCGCGCTGGGCTACAACTATGGGTTGGACTATGCAGGTGCGCCCTGGCTGGGGATGCTGGCCTTTGTCTGGTTTGCGTTTGTCACCGGAACGCTCATTGGCCGGTTCACGCTGCGCGGCGGCAGCGTGTGGCCTGCGGTCATCGCCCACGGCGCGCTCAACGGCATGGCGAACTTGCCCGCGCTCTTTATCCAGGGCAACCCGAACCCGCTCCTAGGGCCGATGGTCGTGGGGGTGATCGGCGGGCTGGGCTTTACGATTGCCGGGTTGTGGGCCTGGGCTGCGCCCCTGCGTGGCCCAGAGACTTCCGCTCGCGCTCAC
>CAZYQJ010000358.1:4437-5933 GCA_964649925.1 uncultured Litorilinea sp. | reverse complement strand
CCACAACCTGGCGGTCTTCCCCGACGATGTCGACGCGGTGATCACCAACGCCGCAGGCTGTGGATCCGGGATGCGCGACTATGGCCTACTCTTTGCCGGGAGCGCGTGGGAAGAAAGCGCAACAGCCTTTGCCGCCCGTGTCAAAGATATCAGCGTATTCCTGGATGAACTAGGAATCCTGCCCCCCACAGGGCTGGATGCCCCGCGCACCGTCGCCTACCATGACGCCTGCCACCTCGCCCATGCCCAGCGCGTGACACAGCCCCCGCGCCGTCTGCTGGCGCAGATTGCCAACATACAGGTGGTCGAAATCCCCGAAGCCGAACTATGCTGCGGCTCCGCCGGGACGTATAATCTGGAACAGCCGGAATTGGCCTTCCAGATCGGCGGGCGCAAAGCTGAGAACATACTCAGTACCGGCGCAAGCGAGGTCATCACCGGCAACATCGGCTGTATGACCCAGATCCGCACCCACCTGGCCGCATTGGACAGGCCGCTGCCGGTGCGCCACACGGTCGAGTTACTGGCCGAAGCCTACGGCCTTCGGTTGCCTGAACCCTAAAGAGGAGATTTCCTGTCCAAGTTCGTCAAGGTCTCAACACAGTTGCGTGATGTGGCGCTGGTCAAAAAGGCGCTCGACGACCTCAAGGTCAGCTACAAAGAGAACGCCATCTATGTCCATCGCTGGAGCGGCTTCTCTGGGAACGTGCCGCTGGTAGTGCAGGGACAGGGGTTTATGGTCGGCCTGCGCGCCCAGGAAGATGGCACGCTGGAAGTGCTGGCCGACGACATGCAGATGGGCCGCGTGCGCAGCCTCATGCAGCAAGTCCAGCAGCGGTATGCCTATCATTCGGTGGTCGAAGCGACCGCTGCCGCCGGGTTTGATCTCGTCGAAGAAACGGTCGGCGCAGACCAGGTGATCCGCCTGACCGTGCGCCGCTGGGCCTAGCGCTTCGCCCCTGCCAAAAAGGAACGACCAATGCAACGTCAGGAAATCGAAGTGACCATCCTGCCGGATGGCCGCGTGGAGTATACGATCAAAGGGGTCAAAGGCAGCGCATGTGAGAGTATCAGCGCGCTGTTGGAGCAGCTAGGCAAGGTAGAGGCCGAGAGCCGTACCGCGGAGTATTATGAGCAAGACCCCAACACCCAAATACACCTCTCCGCCGGAGAATGAATCCGGCCTGCCGCTCTTGCCGGTGGAAACGGAGATCTACATCTTGCCCACCGGCGAAGTGGTGATCGCGGATTTGCCCGCCGAACTCGCCGCGGCCATCTTGCCTTGGCCTGCGGGCGACTCGTCCCTGGATGCAGATTGCCCCGACGCAAAGGATCCGCCGCATGGCCGGTAGTTCTATCTTGCTGCAGGCTGGCCCCCCGGCAGGCAATGTCCGTATCCTACAACTCTATCCGCAGGTTGAGCTATTCAGCGAAGGCGATCCGCCGCTCAACTCGCTCTTTGTCCTGGGGCGCAACCAGGCTGAGGGGATGCCCAA
>CAZYQJ010000358.1:0-4427 GCA_964649925.1 uncultured Litorilinea sp. | reverse complement strand
GTCTCGGCGGCGACGACCAGCTTCTGATCGTCGACCCAAACACCGACGCGTCCACGCGGTTTCGGCTGGAAGGTCCAGTCGCCGTGGTCTTCACCGGCGAACCGCTGCCCGTGAATCTGCCGCTGGTCCACACTGTCCCTGGCGGTGTGGCGCACATCCGGCTGGGCGATCACTACGTGGACATCTACAGCCAGAAGCACAGCAATGTGGTGGTTTTGCCCGCACTCGGCATCATCTGCAGCGGGCAATTTGCCAGCAACGTCAGCCTGCCCCTGATCGCCGCCGGATCAGACGGGACGGACGAACTGGATACCTGCCTTATCCTGGCCCGGCTGCTCAAGCAACACCGGCTGCAGCTCATCATCCCGCGCACCGGCGGGTTGACCCAGGCCAAAGAACAGGCCCTGGACCTTCTGGCGACCGATGTCAGCTATTTACACGGGCTGCGCCGCGTGATCCCGCCGCTGGCCCAACGCCAAGAGCCGCTCGACCTGGTGCAGACACGCTCGGCGACGCTCATCCCGCGCGAACGCAGCACCCCCACCGCCGAAGCTGTTCACCGGGCCAACGTCACCCGTCTCTACCACAATTGCAGCCCCCTGCCCGACTAGTTAAACAGGTTGGGCTGGCTTGGCGTCTCCGGGTACGGCACGCCCAGATGGTCATAGGCTGCCTCGGTCGCGATGCGCCCGCGCGGCGTACGGTCCAGGAACCCTTTCTGGAGCAGGTAGGGTTCCACGACATCCATGCTGGTGTCGCGTGCCGCGCTGATGCTCGCCGCCAGCGTGTCCAGCCCCACCGGGCCGCCGCGGAACTTGTGGATCAACCCTTCCAAAACGCGGCGATCCAACTCATCCAGCCCCAGTTCATCCACGTCAAGCAGCTTCAACGCCTCATTCGCCACAGCCTGATCGATGTGGCCTTCGGCACGCACCTGAGCATAGTCGCGCACACGGCGCAGCAGGCGCAGCGCCACACGCGGCGTCCCGCGCGAACGGCGCGCGATCTCGTTGGCCCCTTCCGGTTCGATGGGGACCTCCAACAGCCCGGCAGCCCGCGTCACAATCTCCTGAATGGCGTGTTCTTCGTAGAAGTCAAAGCGCTCCACCACGCCAAAACGGGCGCGCAGCGGTGACGTCAACAACGCCAGGCGCGTCGTCGCGCCGATCACGGTGAATTTGGGCAGCTTAAGCTGGATGTTTCGCGCCCCTGGCCCGCTGCCTACCACGATATTCAGAGAAAAGTCCTCCATGGCCGGATAGAGGATCTCTTCGACTGCGCGGCCCAGCCGGTGGATCTCGTCCACAAACAGGATGTCACCCTTACGCAAATTGGTCAGGATGGCGGCCAAGTCTCCCGCCTTTTCAATGGCTGGCCCGGCAGTCACCGTGAGGTTGCCCCCCATCTCGTTGGCGAGAATGTGGCTCAAGGTAGTTTTGCCTAATCCGGGCGGGCCGTACAAGAGGACATGGTCCAGGGCATCCCCGCGCTGGCGCGCGGCATCCACCAACACCTGGATCTTCTCGCGCAGCCGGTCCTGACCGATCATCTCCGTCAGCGTGCGCGGGCGCAGCGCGTGATCTACCCGCTGCTCACCTATCTGCTTTGTGCCCGAGATTACCCGATCCGCATCTGGGGAATCACCGGGTGCGTGGCTTGGGGCACGCCCGGTGACGCTTCGCTCATCTGCCATGCTGCGTTTATTCCTTATTCCAAAACCTGCACGTTTGTTCTATACCGCTCTATTATACCAGATACCCCTGGCCTCTGTGAAAGCAAAAGTCGGATAGTAGTCTAGACAGCTTGACGCTGCGCCCAAAAACTGCTATAACCTGTCTAATCTTTTCGGCATCCATACCTAGGCGGCAAGCGACGGGGCTTGCCGCCCGATGATGTCTTGACCTGATGCACAGATGCCCCCGCTGGAGTACTTACTCCCGCTGTGCATCGCTAGGAGAAAGTTATGTCCCAACAAGATATTGCTCTCAAAGAACAAGGCCGCCTGCTTCAAGAACGCGCCCAGATCGAAGAAGAACTGGAGAATCTGCGTGAGTTCATGCAGGCCGAAGTAGATGTGGAACCTGATGAGGGCGACGCAGAGATCTTCGAACGAGAAAAGAACGCCGCGCTGATCGCTGTACTCGAACGTAGACTCCAAGATATTGACTCGGCCCTTCGCTCCATTGAAAAGGGCCAGTACGGGATCTGCGAGCGTTGCGGGCAGCCTATCGAACCCGAAAGGCTGGAAGTCAAACCGGATGCGACGCTGTGCGTCAAGTGCCAGCAGGAAGTCGAGCGCATCGCACGGCGCAACCGACCAGCGCGCCAGATTGACTGGTAGCTAGATACCAATAAGGTATTATGCGCCTGCCCCTTTCTCCATGAAGGAACACTTTGCTCGTCCCAAAACTGAGGAGTTGCTCGTGTCGTCGCCTAATGTCTTCCCTTCGTCGCACCCACTGGCCCGTCACAAGCTGACGCTCTTACGTAACACGGACACGGAGCCAAAGAAGTTTCGGGAAGTCATCAGCGAATTGGCCATGATGCTCGTCTATGAGGCCACGCGCGATCTCCCTTTGCAGACGGCCAGCGTGCAGACGCCGCTGACTACTGCCGAGGGGGCTTACATGGCCGAAAAGGTGGGACTCGTCCCAATTTTGCGCGCGGGCCTAGGCATGGTGGAAGGGGCATGGCGGCTCTTGCCGCAGGCCGAGGTCTGGCATCTCGGCCTCTACCGGGATGAGCGCACGCTGCGCCCGGTAGAATATTACAACAAACTACCGGTCACGCCGACCGTGCAGCTTTGTCTGATCCTCGACCCAATGTTAGCCACTGGCGGATCAGCTACCGCAGCGGTCGAGGTGCTCAAGCGTTGGGGGGTGGCGCGCATCAAATTTGTCGGCCTGATCGCCGCACCCGAAGGCGTTGCTACGCTGCAGTCCCACCACCCCGATGTAGATATCCACGTCGCCGCCATCGACGAGCGGCTCACCACAGACGCCGATCCCTTCCCGCCCGGCTTTATCTGGCCTGGGCTGGGCGATGCCGGTGACCGTCAGTTCGGCACGGGCTGACCACCTTAGCTGACCTGCGCCACATCCGCACGCTGGATCAAATGCGCCTGACCGTCGGCGTGATAGCTGCTCCGCACCAACGGGCCGCTCTCCACCCAGCGAAAACCGCGACGCTCCCCTTCTTCCTGAAGCTGTGCAAACTCATCCGGCGTGTAATAGCGCGTGATGGGCAGGTGGAACCGGCTCGGCTGCAGATACTGACCGATGGTCATGATGTCCACATCATGGGCGCGCAGGTCGTCCATCACCTGCAAAATCTCATCCCACGTTTCGCCCAGCCCCACCATAATCCCTGACTTGGTCAGCGCCATGGAGTCCATCGCCTTGGCCTGCTGCAGCACCGTCAGGCTGCGCGTGTATTTCGCCTGGGGGCGTACCGTGCGATAGAGGCGCGGCACGGTCTCCGTGTTGTGGTTCAAGATCTCTGGTTGTGCGTCCATCACCGTCTGCAGCGCGTCGAGATCCCCCTTGAAATCCGGGATCAACACCTCGACCGTGCAGCCGGGCCGCAGCATGCGGATCCAGCGAATGCTTTCGGCAAAGACCCACGCGCCCCCGTCTGCCTGCTCATCACGGTTGACGCTGGTCAACACCGCGTGGTGCAGCCCCATCGCGGCCACGCTCTCCGCCACGCGGCGCGGCTCGTCCGGGTCCAACAGCCCGGGCCGCCCGGTCTTGATCTTGCAGAAGCCGCAGCTACGCGTGCAGGTGTCACCCATCAGCAGGAAGGTGGCTGTGCCGCGGCCCCAACACTCTCCAATGTTTGGACACATGGCCTCTTCGCAGACGGTATGCAGATGTTTGCCCCGGAACAGCCCGCGCAGTTCTTGATACTTGGGGCTATCTGCCGGGCGCACCCGCAGCCATTCGGGCCGTCGGCCGCGCGTCAACCCGCGCGCCTGGGGTTGATCCGGGGCCGGGTCCAGTCGAATCGTGCCATGCTCGTTGAGTGTAATTGTCGCCTCAGCCATTATCTACTCCTGCATCATGCGCGGCGGCCAGCGCCCCTACGGATGCTGTTTCACCCACCCCATCGGGATGGCCGCCCGCGTTGAGATCAGCTTGAATCAAAAGTGTCGCCGCCGCCAGCCCCAGATAGAGCCAGAGCAGCACGGTCATATGCGGGTAGGTCATGTTGAACCAGTAGTGATCGAAGACGCCGCTCACCAGCGCGCCCAAGACCGCGCCCGCCAGCCCCAACAGGATGGCTTCCAACGCCGGGTCAAATCCCTGCCGCCAGCCCTGGGCCGCCATGACAAAAAAGCCTATCATCACCCCCATAAACGTCAGCAGCCCTACCACGCCCATATGCTCGGCGATGATCAAGTAGAGCATGCTGACGCCCAGATAGAG
>CAZYQJ010000357.1:0-5959 GCA_964649925.1 uncultured Litorilinea sp. | reverse complement strand
TTGACGGTAGATTCATCCAACCCATTCACCCAGCGCGCCCATGCGCGAGCTGCTGTGACACCTCTCGCATAATACCCCTCTGCACCTTCCCCTGTGAATCGAGCTTACTTTCGGCATCTAGAGAGTAGGTTATGCTGTTGACTGCGTGCCCGGCGACAGCACATTGCTGACCCTCTGTCCTCAGCCTCACCTTCCAGCAGCCGGAGCCGTACAGCCTGTGGTTTCCCTCATAGCACTCTCGTCAGAGAGGTGTGACAGAGCAAATGGCCCAGATTTTCCATCCGAGCGCCAATACGATCGCGCGTGTCACAATCTTTGGCGCGCTCCTGTTTATCGCCATCTTGGCCGGGGTCGGGCTGACCGTGGCGCGCTCCGACCAGACGACGGGTGTGGGCATAGTGCAGCCGCAGCCGGTCCAGTTCAGCCACCGGCATCATGTCGGCGTGTTGGGGATTGACTGTCGCTACTGCCACCACACGGTCGAGGACTCTTCATTTGCGGGGATGCCCGCCACCCATACGTGCATGACCTGCCATTCCCAGATCTGGAATGAAAGCCCAGCACTGGAGCCGGTGCGGGAAAGCTATGCGACGGGCATGCCGCTGACCTGGACACGCGTGCATGACCTGCCGGACTTTGTCTATTTCAACCACAGCATTCATGTGCAAAAGGGCGTTGGCTGTGAGACCTGCCACGGGCCGGTGGATGAGATGGCGATGATGTGGCAGGCCGAGCCGTTGACGATGGAATGGTGTCTGGACTGCCACCGCGAGCCGGAGCGTTTCCTGCGTCCGAAAGAAGAGGTGTTCAACATGGATTATCAGCCGCCGACCAACCAAGTGGCGTTGGGCAGGCAACTGGTGGAGGAGTATCACATTCTCCCGGCACAGTGGCTGACCGAGTGCTATGCCTGTCATCGCTGAGAGGCCGCAGCCGGACGAGTACGCATGGGAAAGGGTTCTTTTATGCAGAATCAGCCGCCGACGATGGCCGAACTCCGCGCCCGCTTGCGCGCCTGCCAGGATGCCCGGCAGTTATGGCGCAGCCTGGACGAGCTGGCAGACAGCGAGGCGTTTCGGGAATTAGTCCGGCAGGAGCTGCCTAGCTATACGATCCCGCTAGCGGCAAGCACCAGCCGCCGCAGCTTTCTCAAACTGATGGGCGCGGCATTGGCGATGGCCGGGCTGACCGGCTGCCAGCCCGAACGTCCACGCGAACTGATCCTGCCCTATGTCGATGCGCCGGAGGAGATCGTCCCTGGCAAGCCGTTGTTCTTTGCGACCAGTATGCCGTGGGATGGCTATGGGCTAGGGGTGCTGGCCGAGAACCACATGGGCCGCCCGACCAAGGTTGAAGGCAACCCCGACCACCCGGCCAGCCTGGGCGGGACGAACCCGTTCATGCAGGCGTCGGTGATCGGCCTCTATGACCCCGACCGCGCCCAGGTGGTGAGCCAGCGGGGCAACATCAGCACCTGGCAGGCGTTCTTGGATGTGCTTGCGCTCCAGATGACGGCGTTGCAGGCGAATGGCGGCGCGGGGCTGCACATCCTCACCGAAACCGTCACGTCCCCCACGCTGGGCGCACAACTGGCGGCGTTCCGGGAGCAGTACCCCCAGGCGCAGTGGCATCAGTATGAGCCGGTGAGCCGTGACGCGATCCGCGCGGGGGCGCAATTGGCGTTTGGTCAGGTGGTGGATACGGTCTATCACTTTGACCAGGCCGAGCGCATCCTGTCCTTGGACGCCGACTTTCTCTACGACGACCCCGGCAGCCTGCGCTATGCGCGTGATTTTATCGACCAGCGGCGGGTATGGGTGCAGTCGGAGATGAACCGTCTGTACGTGATCGAGACAACGCCGACCATTACCGGGGCCAAGGCCGACCACCGTTTGCCGGTGCGATCCAGTGGGGTCGAGGCGTGCGCGCGGGCGTTGGCGCGCGCGCTGGGTGTCGAGGCGGGAGATGATGCCGGGGCACCGCTGCCGGAGGATCAGGCCAGGTGGGTCGAGGCCGCAGCCCGTGATTTGGCTGATCATACCGGAGCCAGTGTGGTCGTGGCAGGCAAGTACCAGCCGCCAGCCGTCCATGCCATTGCCCATGCCATCAACCAAGCATTGGGCGCGCCGGGCAGTACGATCTCCTATATCCCACCCGTCGAGGTCGAGCCGGTGATCCAACTTGACTCGCTGGCGAGCCTGGTCGAAGCGATGGCCGCGGGCCAGGTCAACACGCTGGTGATCGTGGAGGGCAATCCTGTCCTGACCGCGCCGGTGGATTTCAACTTTGCCGAATTGCTGGCCCAGGTGGAATTTTCGGTCCATCTCAGCAATTACTACGACGAAACCTCCGCGCTCTGCCAGTGGCATATCCCGGCCGCGCACTACCTGGAGGCCTGGGGCGACCTGCGCGCTTATGACGGGACAGCCTCGATCATCCAGCCCCTGATCGCGCCGCTCTTTGACGGCAAGACGGCATATGAACTGCTGGCCGCGCTGATGGGGGAAGGCGAACGCGCAAACGCGTATGAGATCGTGCGCGGCTTCTGGGAAGCGCAGTATGACACGCTGGAGAATCCGCCCGCGCCCACGCCGCAAGCCTTTTGGGAACTCGCCTTGCATGAGGGGATCGTGCCTGGTACGGCCTTTGCCCCTGTGGATGTGCAGGTCAATCTTCAGGCGTTGCCGCCGCCCAACCAGGAGGAGGCTGATCTGGAGATCGGGTTCCGGCCTGATTCCACGGTGTGGGACGGGCGCTTTGCCAACAACGCCTGGCTGCAAGAACTGCCCAAGCAGGTGTCGTTGTTGACCTGGGACAACGCGGCGTTGGTCAGCCCGGCGATGGCGGAACGGCTGGGGCTGTCGGCATCCGACCTGGTTGAATTGCAGTTTAATGGCCGCCAGATGCGGGCCGCGGTGTGGATCCTGCCAGGCCAAGCGGATGGGACGGTCACGATCAGTTTGGGCTATGGCCGCAATTGGGAAAGCAGCGTCAGTGATGGGTTGGGCTTTAATGCCTACGCCCTCCGATCTGCTGATGCCCCCTGGTATGGGCAGGGGCTGGAGGTTGCCAACACAGGGAGCCGCTATGTGCTGGCGGGCGTGCAAGACCACCACGCGCTGGAGGGGCGCGATCTCGTGCGCAGGGCGACGCTGGCCCACTATCTGGAAGATCCGAATTTTGCGGCGGAGTCCCATGCGGCTGTGCCGGTAGACACCGACGACCTGGGGCCGACCGACGAACGGCCTGCGCCGCCATCGCTCTACCCGGAATATCAGTACGAAGGTTATGCCTGGGGTATGGCGATTGATACGACGGCCTGTATCGGCTGCAATGCGTGTGTCCTCGCCTGCATGGTGGAAAACAACATCCCCGTGGTGGGCAAGGAAGGCGTGGAGACGGGGCGCGAGATGCATTGGCTGAAGGTCGACCGCTACTATGAGGGGGACCTGGACAATCCGGATGTCTACTTCCAGCCGCGGCCCTGTATGCACTGCGAAAAAGCGCCGTGTGAGCCGGTCTGTCCAGTCCAGGCGACGCTTCACGACAGCCAGGGCTTGAATGAGATGATCTATAACCGCTGTGTGGGCACGCGTTACTGCTCGAATAACTGCCCCTACAAGGTGCGGCGCTTCAACTTCTTTGACTACACGCCTGACGACGAGATCCCGCTGCTGAGCCTGTGGCGCAACCCAGACGTGACGGTGCGTGACCGCGGGACAATGGAGAAGTGTACCTACTGTATCCAGCGCATCAACCAGGCGCGGATCGAGGCGGAGAAGCAGAACCGGACTGTAGGGGATGGCGAGGTTCTGACAGCCTGTCAGCAGGCGTGCCCCACGCGCGCGATCGTGTTTGGCGACATCAACCAGGAGGGGAGTACGGTCGCGGAGATGAAACGACAGCCGCTTAACTATGGGCTATTGGGGGAATTGGGCACGCAGCCGCGTACGACATATCTGGCTGTGGTGACCAATCCAAATCCTGAGATGCCCGATCTTGAGATGGCAACGTGAGTGCAGGACGGAGTTGAGTTATGCAGACAGAGAGCCTCCAGCCGGGCCAAGAGAGACACCAGGGTGCGTCCGCGCCCAGCCCTGTCCTGGCGCCGGGCCACAGCCTCACGACGGTGACCGACCAGATCAGCGCGATTGTGCTGACCCAGCGCACGCCGCTGTGGTGGTTTATTGGCTTTGCGATTGCCTTTGCGCTCACCATGCTGCTGCTGTATGCCGTGACCTACTTACTCCTGGTCGGCACAGGCATTTGGGGGATCAACGTCCCAGTTGGCTGGGGGTTTGCCATCATCAACTTTGTGTGGTGGGTGGGCATCGGCCATGCGGGGACGCTGATCTCAGCGGTGCTGCTGTTAGTGCGGCAGGAGTGGCGCACGTCGATCAACCGCTTTGCCGAAGCGATGACGTTGTTTGCCGTTGCCTGTGCGGCGCTGTTTCCGCTGCTGCACATGGGTCGCCCGTGGTTTTTCTACTGGCTGCTTCCCTATCCCAATACGATGGGGTTGTGGCCCCAGTGGCGCAGCCCGCTGGTGTGGGATGTCTTTGCCGTCGCCACCTATGCGACGATCTCGCTGATCTTTTGGTATGTGGGCCTTGTCCCTGACCTGGCAACGCTGCGCGACCACGCCCGCCACCGCTGGATCCGGGTGACCTACGGCATCCTGGCGATGGGGTGGCGCAATGCCGCGTCGCACTGGCAGCGCTACCAGACGGCGTATTTTCTGCTGGCCGCACTTGCCACGCCGCTCGTCATCTCGGTGCACAGTGTGGTGGGGTTGGACTTCGCTGCTTCGGTCATTCCCGGCTGGCATACGACCATCTTTCCACCCTACTTTGTCGCCGGTGCGGTCTTCTCCGGCTTTGCGATGGTCATGACCATTGCCATCCCGCTGCGTTCGGCCTTTGGGCTGGAGGACTTTATCACCATGCGCCATCTCAACAACATGGCGAAGGTGATGCTGGCGACCGGGCTGATGGTCGCCTATGGCTATCTGATGGAGTTTTTTATCGCCTGGTACAGTGGCAACGAGTACGAGCGGTTTGTCATGGCAAACCGTGTGCTTGGCCCCTACCAGTGGGCCTATTTCATCATGCTGGGGGCGAATGTCGTCGTGCCACAGTTGTTGTGGTCGCGGCGGGTGCGGCGGTCGGTTCCCTTGCTCTTTGTCATTTCGATCATCGTCAACATCGGCATGTGGTTCGAGCGTTTTGTGATCGTCGTCACGTCGCTGCACAGGGATTTCATCCCCGCGGCGTGGGGCATGTATTACCCAACCTTCTGGGATTGGGCCACTTTCATAGGCACACTGGGCCTCTTTTTTGCCTTGCTTTTCCTCTTTATCCGGCTGCTGCCGGTGATCTCGATCTTTGAGATGCGCGAACTGGTGGCAGAGACCGAACAAGAGGCAGGGCACGTGGAGCCGGTGGCGCGGCCTGATACCCAGGGCGGCATTGTGAGGTAGCGCGATGAGCAGCGAGTTTGCTGTGCGCCCACTCTATGGGCTGCTGGCCGAGTTTGCAGGCGAGGAAGAACTGCTGGCGGCTGTGCGCCAGACGCGCAGCGCGGGCTATCACCGTGTGGAGGCCTATTCCCCCTTTCCGGTGGAAGGCATGGCCGAAGCTTTGGGGATTCGCGGGCGACGCCTGCCGTGGATTGTCCTGGGCGGTGGGATCGTGGGCGGCGGCGCGGGGCTGTTCATGCAGTGGTATTCGTCGGTGGTGGATTACCCGCTTAACATCGGCGGGCGGCCTTTGGCGAGTTGGCCTTCTTTTGTGCCGGTCGCCTTTGAGATGACGATCCTCTTCGCCGGGATTGCGGCGGTGCTGGGCATGTTCGCCCTGAACAGCCTACCGGAGCCGTATCACCCGGTCTTCAACGTGCCGGAGTTTGCCGGGGCCTCGCGCGACCGCTTCTTTCTCAGCATCGAAGCGGCAGACCCGCA
>CAZYQJ010000356.1:5385-5972 GCA_964649925.1 uncultured Litorilinea sp. | reverse complement strand
GATCAGCGATGCGGACCTCGTAGCGCCATCCATCGTTTCGGCGTTAGGCATTAGTGAATCGGGGAGGCGTGCGCCCAAAGCGCGGCTGATTGACTCTCTGCGCCGCAAGGAAGCGTTGCTGCTTCTTGACAACTTTGAACAGATCATCCCGGCCGCGCCGCTCGTAGCGGATCTTTTGGCTGAGTGTCCGGGGCTGCGCATCCTAGTGACGAGCCGCGAGCGGCTGCACCTGCGTGCCGAGCAGCGCTATCGTGTCCCCCCCTTGGACCTGGCGGATGCCGTGGCGGTCTTTGTACAGCGCGTCCAGGCTGTTGACCCCGGTTTTGCGCTGACCGCAGACAGTGAACCCACGCTGCGCCAAATCTGCCAACACCTGGATTGCCTGCCACTGGCGATTGAGCTATGCGCGGCGCGGATGGATCTCTTGACGCCGCAGGCTCTGCTGACGCGGCTAGAGATGCGCCGTCTCGACCTGCTGACCGATGGACCGCGCGACTTGCCAGCCCGCCAGCGCACCCTGCGCGCTGCGATCCAGTGGAGCTACTTGCTGCTGGACGAGCGCGAGCGCAGCGTCTTTCGCAGCCTGG
>CAZYQJ010000356.1:0-5375 GCA_964649925.1 uncultured Litorilinea sp. | reverse complement strand
CAGAGACATTGACAGAGATGGGCTTTGACGAGGTGGTGTTGCGCTCGCTTGTCAATAAAAGCCTGGTACAAGTCGCAGCGCAGGCCAATGGGGCGCAACGCCTGGTGCTGCTGGAAACATTGCATGAATACGCCTGGGAACAGCTATGCGTCGAGGAAGAGGCGGCGGCCATCCAGCACCGCCATGCCCAGGCCTATCTGCGGCTGGTAGAAGAGGCCGCACGCCACTTGCGCGGCCCCGACCAAGGCATGTGGCTCGACCGGCTGGCCGTCGAATACCCCAACCTGCGTGCGGCGCTGACCTTTGCGCTGGCCGCAGGCGAGTTGGAGACCGCGGCGCGGCTGGGCATTGCGCTGTGGCGCTTTTGGTACGTGCGCGGCCACTACGAGGAGGGTGGGCGCTGGCTGGAGACATTGGTGGTGCATACCCAACAACCGGCGCCGCGCGCACAACTGCTCTATGCTCAGGGGATGTTAGCCCGGCGGCGAGCTGACACGGCGCTGGCCGCAAAGAGCCTTGCCGCCGCTCTCGCCCTGTATCGTGAGCTAGACGACCCACGCGGGGTCGCGTCGGCGCTGCGCGGCTTGGGGTTCGTCCACTATCTTCAAAATGACGATGCAGGCGCACGCACGCTGCTGGAGGAGGCGTTGGCCCTCTTTCGCGCCCTGGACGACCCTGAAGGCATTGCCGTGACCCTAGACAATCTGGCGTACATCAGACGGGATTTGATGGAGGGACAGCGCCTGTTTGCAGAGAGCCTGGCCCTGCGCCGCCGTACGGGCAATCTGCGCGGCATGGCCATGTCGCTGGCCGGCCTGGCTGGGATTGCCAATGCGCAGAACGATCATGCAGCGGCGCGGCGCTATGCACAGGAGCAGTTGCAGATCAACCAGGCGATTGGCAACCAGGATGGTATTGCCAATGCGCTGGACCACCTGGCCCAGGCCGCGTTTGCCGAAGGTGATTACACAATGGCCCGGCAGTTGTACGAGCAATGCATCGAGGTGGGTCAAGAAACCGGCGATCGCTTGCTTCTGCCCGGCACCATCCACCGGATGGGGCTGGTGATGATGAAGCTTGGCAACAACAATGGTGCGCGAGCCTGCTTCGAGCACGCCCTGGCTTTGTTTCAAGAGTCGGTGAACGTCTTTCGTGTGGCAAGGGTGCTCGAATCATTCGCCAGTTTGGCCCTGAACCAGGGGCAGGTGCAGCGGGCGCTGTGTTTGGTGGGCGCTGCAGACGCCTTGCGAAATACAGACCAGACGGGCCGGGAATCGCCGATGATACGAGCCGAGGCCGCGCAGATCCAGGCGACGGCCCGCCAGGCGCTCGGCGAGAAAGCCGCCGCGGCGGCATGGGCCGCTGGCCAGGCGATGACGCTCGATGAAGCAGTAGCGTATGCATTGGCAGCCCCTTCCTTGTAACTGCTACGACGCGCACCCCGTTTCATATACATAGCAGTGCAGCCCCAGGAGGGATCCAGTGACACTGATGAAAGCGGTACGGTTTCATGGCTATGGCGGTCCCGAGGTACTGCAGGTTGAGGATGTGCCCCGCCCCGCCGCGGGTGACGGCGAGGTGCTGATCCGCGTCCACGCGGTGGCGGTCAACCCGCTGGATTGGAAACGGCGCAGCGGTTACATGCGGATCGAGCCACGCTTTACGTTCCCAATGATCCTCGGAATCGACGTAGCGGGCGTGGTCGAAGCGGTGGGGACCCGGGTCGAACACTTTGCAGCGGGCGACGAGGTGTATGCCTTGTCTTGGTCTGGGGGCTATGCCGAGTATATAGCGGTGTCTGCCGCCGACGTGGCGCGCAAGCCGCGCACGCTGGATTATGTGCAGGCCGCGGCCATCCCCGGCTCGGCGACGACCTCCTGGCAGGCGCTCTTCGACACCGCACAGCTAGCACCAGGCCAGACTGTGCTGATCCACGCTGCCGCCGGTGGCGTCGGCCACCTGGCGGTGCAACTGGCTAAGTGGCGCGGGGCACGAGTAATCGGGACCGCCTCGGGTCGCAACCTGGCCTTCTTGAAGCAACTGGGCGTGGATGAGGCGATCGACTACACCACTACCCGCTTTGAAGACGTGGTGCGCGAGGTAGATGTCGTGCTCGACACCATGGGCGGCGACATCCAACAGCGTTCGTGGCAGGTGCTTAAGCCAGGAGGCATCCTGGTCGGGCTTGTCGCGCCAGTCACGCCGCCAGCAGCACAGAAGGTCCGCCACAACGATTTCCATATCGAACAACCGGTGGGAGCGGACCTAGCTGAAGTCGTTGGCGTGATCGACGCCGGGTATCTCAAGCCTACGATTGCAGAAGTTCTGCCCCTTTCCGAGGCGCGCCAAGCGCACGCCCTGAGCGAGAGCAGGCATACACGCGGCAAGATCATCCTGCAGGTCAGGCAGTGAGGGCAAGGCAGTCACCGGTAGGTAAACGTTGACTATGGCTCACTGACGAGCGGAGACGGGCTGCTGCCTCTCCCTCCGCCAGTTCGATCTCGCCATGTGTCAGCGGGTGGCCGAGTTTCTGCTCGGCCACCTCCAGAAGTTAGAGAGGGATGCCCTGGCGTATGCATCGAACGCTTGCTATGGTGCTTGTGCCTCTCCAGCAGATGCAACAGGTTTGGCAGAGAGTGTAGCTATCAACCTGCCATCAGCAGAGACCTGAACCGTGTTGACGATGTCATCCCCATCCGCGCTCAAAGGGTCAACAACGGCAACTGCCCAAGTGACCGTGATCGTCTGGTTGGGCGCTAAGGTATACTGCTCGTCTGCCGTAAGCAAAGCTGGCAAGGGGTTTGCCGGGCGAGCAAGATTGGCCTCAGCAAATGTGATATGCACGTCATCTATATACCAGCCACCAAACTGAAACTCTGAATCTGTCGTCAGACGCCAACGCCACTGGACCTCAGACTGACCGTCCGCATACGCCGCAGTGTGGGTCATCTGGCTCCAGACATCATCGATCCTTGCCTCCGGCTGTACCGATGACCATGCTGTTGTCCAGGGAGCAGTCCCCACTCGGTATTCCAGCCGTGCTTCGTCATAGCCGCCATTTTCCACCTCAAGCCACTCCCAATAGGTGAGCTGCACCTGCGTGTGATCCGAGAAGTCGAAGACGGGGGAATATAGATCAAACCCCTGTTCAGTTTCGTTACTATAGAGATCGTCCAAATCCGTTCCCCACGCAGACGTGCCAAGACCTGGCGTATGATCCTGATGGGCTCCCCTTCCAAAACAAAGGTTCAGGCATTTGCTGGCGGTGGTGGGCTGCAGGGGCGTGGGTGGGCCCAGTTCCCAGTTCATCAGGGGGTTGCCATCGTTACTACCGACAGACCAGCCCTGGCGGCCTGGTTCAAAATCGTAGTTAATCGAACTCACGGCGACCGTGCTGCTGCCCTCAATGTACTGGAGTCCGTTGGGCAAGGTGTTAGAGACCGTCAGGTTCGCCAGTGCCTCATCTGTGTAATTTGCCACTGCCAGCGTATACGAAATCACAGTGCCAGTGTCCTCTGACCCTAGTTCCGCATTGGCCGTAAGCGAAGCCTGGATGCCTTCCACATAGACACCGGTGACCGTAGCAACGGTGTCGCTGATGTTTTCGGCCGCAGTGGCTTGTGCAACACTCTCGATCACTGTGCCGTGGGGCACGGCATCCCCCACCATAATCTGGAAGGTGCGGGTCAAGACAGAACCTTCCGGCAACTCACCCACTTCCCAGCGCAGCCTGCTTCCATCCAGCATGACGAAACCGTCGGCAGACCCCTCGACAACCATCGCCCCTTGTGAAATGCTGCTCACAACCGCCACGTCCTGGGCCGGGGCACTCCCGTTGTTTCCAAGCGTAAGGGTATAGCTGATGACGTCCCCTGGTCGCACGATTCCTGGCGTCGCAGACTGGGCCAAAACGAGATTGGGAAACGGCTTGACCGCGTTGACTGCGGCTAAGGCGTCGATCAACCCTGCACCGACAGCCTCTGGTGAGCCATTCAAGATCGGTCGCGCTGTAGTCTCCAGGATAGTCTCTACTTGCTTCTGATCAAGCTCCAAGCCAAACTGGCGGGCACGCTGCAACACCAGCGCGCCGACCGCCGCTGCATGGGGCGCTGCGGCGGATGTGCCATAGAACCGGTAGCAGGGCGAACTGGCGTTGAACTCGCCAAAGAAGGTCGTACATCCGCCATTGGTGGCCGTGATATCAGGTTTTTGGCGAATCTCTGGTATGGGGAGTGGATCAGCAGCGGTAGGCCCCATGACTGGGCCAAAGTAATACACCGGGTTTCCCCAAGATGTGAACCACTGGGGCACGTCCAATTCATTGTACTCAATCGCGCCGACACTGATAGCTTCATCCGCACCGGAATGCCCAAAGACAGTTGGGCCCATGATATCGCCACTTGCGCCGTGCGTATATTCCGCGTCCCATATGCCGTAGGTATCCTGTAGCAGGATGTACTTCAACCGTGGTGCCGCACCGGCGTATCGGTAAATGACAAGCTGAACGGTCTGGATTCCCCCTGAAAGGTTCTCATAATAGAAATACTCGTGAGGCCGTTGGAATAACAGGTTGTCATCATTGCTTGATGCTATGACGGCGCCTGTGCTATCGAGCAGATATACATCGAGATCGGTTTGCACACCGTCCCACGGCTCGGCCCACTGTAGGTTAAGCGAAAGGGCGCTGTCTGGTTGAAGTATGAAGCCACTGGTATTGTCGATGCCAACACCGGGGTCAAAATCATGACAATCGCCGTCCGGCCCGAACTGGGCGGGACAGGGAACTGGCCGATAGGCGGGTGCTTCATATGAACCGATCGCGCTGCCATTTACCTCAAGGTGATTGTTGCCGACAGCCGTAAAATAGATGGCTCCTGCAGCAGTCACCTCCGCAATCGCTTGTGAGACGGGTCCGTCCTGGAAGTAAGGTTCCGCAAAGTAGCCGTAGTCATCCACGATGATGTCGGCGCCAGCGGCCCGCAAGTTACGAATCTGGTCGGCAAAATCGAAAATGCCATTGGCAGCGGTCGCAAATGCCAGATTGGCGCCAGGCGCAAGGTCATGCACGATCTGCAACATGGCGCGCCCTTCATCTGTTCCCAGCCGCCCTTCCTTCACTATCGTGACCGGATTTGTCCACCCGCAGGGATTATCACTGCCGGGCAGATCGCCTGACTGGATGTTCATGCCAGCTATTGTGGGCGGCGCAGGGGGCGTTATGGTTGGATCATAATTGTTAAAGCTGTCGGACAGCACCCCTATGGTGACACCGGAACCGTCGAGGCCAAAGGTTGAGTGGACCTCATCCACCTTGAGTTTCACCATCCCTTCGGACAGCGCCAGCGGACGGCAGTCTGGTGGCTCAGTGAACGCTG
>CAZYQJ010000355.1:0-5975 GCA_964649925.1 uncultured Litorilinea sp. | reverse complement strand
GCACCCGGCACGGGGACGCCCGGCGTGTCCCAGGTGACCGTATCGTAGATCCACTGGTTTTCGTTGTTACCGCACCACAACGCCATCGACGGATGGCTGCGCAGCCGCCGCACCTGGTAGCGTGCCTCCTGATCCACCTCGTCGACAAACCATTGGGGCTGCTCCGGATAGGGGGCGCAGGCGAACATAAAGTCCTGCCAGATCAGGATGCCCAGCCGGTCGCACAGGTCATAAAAGGCATCATGCTCGTAGATGCCGCCGCCCCAGATGCGCAGCATGTTCATGTGGGCATCGCGCGCCGCGGTCAGAAACAGCGCATAGCGTTCCTCGGTGATCGTGCCCACAAACGAATGGGCCGGGATCCAGTCTGCGCCGCGCGCAAAGATGGGCACGCCGTTGAGGACAAAGCGGAAGAAGCGCGTCCCCGGTTCGGCGGGATCGGGCGACTGGTCGAGCGTCAGCGTGCGGATCCCCACCTGCATCTGCCGCTGATCTACGTTGACAGCATCCTGCGGGTCGCCTGCCGCCAGCGTCACCGTCAGGTCATAGAGCGTGGGGCTGCCCAGGTCATGCGTCCACCAAAGCTGTGGATGAGGAACGGTCAGGTAGGCTGTCCCGCGGCGGGCCGATCCATCGCCCTGCAAGGTCACGCTGCCCGTCACCTCCGCGGTCGCAGCGTCCGGCGCACCGGGCAGGCGCAGCGAGATAGCCGCCTGGAGGGGGCCTTCACCTGCAAAGCGTTCTGCCTCCACCGTCACGGCGACGATGGCAAGGTCTTGATGCGTATCCAGCGTGAGGGTGTAAAAGTGAACGCCTTCGATGGCGGCCATGCGGTTGCGGCGCAACTCCACCGGACGCCAGATGCCCACGGTGGGGAGGCGCGGCCCCCAGTCCCAGCCAAAGCCGAACTGTGCCTTGCGCATTGTGGCGCGCTCTTCCCCGCGGAACGTCCAGGGGCCGGTGTCGAAGTCAAAGGTGTGGTCGAGTGGGCGGTCAAAGCAGATCGCCAGCGTATTGGCCGCAGCCGGACGCAGCCGTTCGGTCACGTCGAACTGCGCGGGCCGGAACATGTTGCGATGCTTGCCCAGTTCTTCGCCGTTGAGCCAGACCGTGGCAAAGGTGTCCAGCCCATGAAAGACGAGTTGCAGCCGCTCGTCGGGCTGGATCGGGGTTTCTGGCCCGTCGAAGGTCAGCCGGTACCACCATTCACGGTCTTCGATCCAGGCGGCTTTTTCCTCATCGCGGTCGTAAAAGGGGTCTTCGATGCGGCCTGCCGCCAGCAACGCCGAGTGGACATCACCCGGCGCCGCCACGTCGATCCAATCCTGATCGTCAAACGCTTCTGCAAATGCGCCGGTCTGCACACCTTCGCCCGGCGCGTAGTCGTGTAGTTTCCACCGTTCAAACATGAGAGCCTTCCCTGGCTAAATCGCCTGTTGTTGTGGCATGTGGTTGAGCGATTTGCGATGGAAGCGGCGGACAGCCAAGCCGAGCCGCTCACCGTCGAGATAGTTCGCCGTTGACATTATCATGATTTACGATACCACATGCAGGATGCGGCTGCGATCTCAGTGGGCTTTCGTCGCTCCGGGGGCAGCCGTCATGCGGCGAAATGTCGAGTGGTGCATGCGCCCTTGATCCTGTAGAATAGCGTTGCTCCCGCGCAGTTGGCTTTCCGATTCCAACGATTGAACTCAACCCGTCAACAGCATCCGTATAGCGCCAGTGGACACGAGCAAGTAGATCGCCGGGTGGCGTTTTCCTTTGGCAGTATCTGCTCCCCAGCAGTTCATCTGCCACGATCTCACAAGCAGGAGGCCCAATGGATCACACTGTCCCAGCCATTGAGATGCGAGATATCTCCAAGTATTTTGGCGCTGTCACCGCCCTGGAGGGGGTGAACCTGCGGCTTGAAAAAGGGGAGGTTCTCGGCGTCGTCGGCGACAACGGCGCAGGGAAATCCACCCTGATGAAGATTCTCTCCGGCCTCCACCCCCCGGACAGGGGTCAAATCCTGATCGAGGGGCGGCCTGTCACCTTCCACAGCCCGAAAGATGCGCGCAAGGCGGGCATCGAAATGGTCTATCAAGACCTGGCGCTGGCCGGGAATCTGAGCATCTATGAGAACATCTTCCTGGGCCGCGAGCCGACGCGCCGGTTCGCGGGGCTGCGTTGGGTCGATCACGGCAAGACCAAGGCGATGGCGCAGGAACATCTGGACAACCTGCGCATCCACGTCAAGAGCGTGGAACAGCGCGTCGAGGAACTCTCCGGCGGCCAGCGGCAGTCGGTGGCGATTGCCCGCGCCATGGCCTTTGACGCCAAGGTGGTGATCATGGACGAGCCGACCGCAGCGTTGGCGATCCGCGAGGTGAACAAAGTCCTGGCGTTGATCAAAGGGCTGCGCGACCACGGCGTCAGCGTGATCCTCATCAGCCACCGCATGGACGACATCTTTACCGTGTGTGACCGGGTGATGGCGCTGTTTCATGGGAGCAACTTTGCCGAAGGCCTGCTCAGCCAGGTAGACCATGAAGCGGTGATCGGCTGGATCATGGGGGCGCGCACGAGTCAACGGCAAATGGATGCTGTGGCGGAACGCATGTGAGGGGGTGAAGATGAGCACTGAGATCCAAAACCGGCAGGGGGACACCCCGATCTATGCTGCGGATGAGCCGGTGCAGCCGGTGGACGCCGAGGAGATCGGCGCAGAGGCCGCGCCCTGGACGCAGCGCGAGCGCAGCCTGCGCGTCCGCCTGATCCCCTATCTGGACAAATACGGCATCATCCTGCTGGTGGCCGTCATGGTGATCACGCTGCAACTGCTCCGGCCCGATGTCTTTCTGACGTGGACCAATGTCACCAACATCTTTCGCCAGATCGCGGTCAACGCCATCCTGGCATTGGGGATGTTCGTGGTGATCCTGACTGCGGGGATTGACCTGTCCGTGGGCGCGACGATGGCGTTGGCGATGGTGGTGCTGGCCCAGACCAGCAAGGCGGGTGTTCCCTGGTATGCGGCCATGTGGACGCCGTTGCTGGTGGGCATTGGGGTCGGGCTGCTCAACGGTTTTGGCCTTACCAAACTGCGCCTGCCCCACCCCTTTATCATGACCCTGGGCACGCTCAACATCGTGCGCGGCCTGACCAATCTGGCGTCGGGGGGCGTGCCCATCAGCGGGCTGCCGGATGAAATTCGCGTCTGGGGGGCGCGTGATATCCCCTTGGGCCGGGTGGGCGACCTGGCGCTTGACGTGCCGGTCAGCCTGATCGTGACGCTGGTGCTTTACGTGGGCATCTGGGTCTATCTGACCTACCGGCCCAGGGGCCGCCACATCTATGCGTTGGGTGGCAATGTGCAGGCGGCGCGCGTGGCGGGCATCCACATCGACGGCACGCTGGTCTTTGTCTACACGTTGTGTGGGGCGCTGGCGGGCGTGGCCGGGCTGCTGCTGGCCGGACGCACTAACTCCGGTTTCCCCAACGCCGGGATCGGCGCAGAGTTGGATGCTATCGCCGCGGTCATCATCGGCGGCGCAAGTTTCTTTGGCGGGCGCGGCACCGTGTTGGGGGTCTTTGCGGGCGCGCTGATCATGGGGCTGCTGCGTAATGGTCTCAACCTGCTCAACGTGAGCGTCTTTTGGCAGCAGATTTTGATCGGCCTGGTGATCATCGTCGCCGTCTATGGGGATGTCCTGCGCCGCAAGGCCGGGTCCGGCAGCATGGCCTAGCGGCACAGTGGAATCCATATCGTTCGTCACACACGCTCACCCATAGGAACACACAGGAGGAAACATCATGCGAAGGTGGATGTGGAGTTGGCTGTGGATCGTCGTGTTGATGATGGCGGCTGGCTGCGCGCCGGTTGCGCCGGATGCGTCCGCACCAGAGGCCGAGCAGCCTGCCGCCGCTGAAGAGACGCCCGCTGCCGAGGAAGAACAGGCCGCAACCGATGCAGAAGCACAGCCCGCAGCAGGCGAAGATATCACCATTTTGGTGAGCATGAAAGGGCCGGGCGCGGGCAACCCGTTTTGGGCGGCAGTGGAGGCCGGAGCCGTCGCCAAGGGTGAGGAGCTAGGCGTCAACGTCATCGTGATGGCCCCACCGCAGGAAAGCGACGTGGCGTCACAGATCAGCCAGGTCGAGGACGCGCTGGCCCAGGGGGTCAACGGCATTGCCATTGCGCCGACCGACCCGGACGCGCTGACGCCGATCCTGGAGGATGCGATAGCCGGTGGCGTGCCGGTGGTCTACGTCGACACCAGGGGCAATATGGAGGACGTCACCTTCATCGGCACGAACAACGAGGAGGGGGCCAAAATTGCCGCTGACTACATCTGCGAGAACGTTGAACCGGGCAGCGACGTGGCGATCCTGCAGGGGTTGATCACCCAATCTACCGGCCAGGCGCGCGCCACAGGCAGCAAGGCCGGGATGGAAGCCTGCGGGCTGAACGTCGTCGCCGAGCAGCCCGCCAACTGGGACCGCGCCGAGGCGGTCACGGTCATGGAAAACATCCTGACGGGCAACCCGAACATCAGGGCCGTCTTTGCCAGCAACGACAACATGGCGTTGGGCGCGGTCGAGGCGATCAAGAATGCCGGTTTGGACGGGCAGATCATGGTCGTCGGTTTTGACGCCAACCCCGATGCCGCGGCGGCAGTGCTGGCGGGTGATATGGCGGCCACGGTCGCGCAGAACCCGACCAACATGGGCGCGCTCGGCGTTGAGAGCGTCCTGAAGTTGATCAACGGCGAGACGCTTGACCCCGTGATTGACACCGGCACTGTGCTGGTCACGGCAGAAAACGCTGCGGACTATCAGTAGGCGCGCTTAGGATCGCTCACCAGGTGACCGGCCTATCGTTCTCCTGTAATGCGTGCACATTCTGGGTAGCCTGCATGTCAGGCTGCAAGCCTGACCTACGAAATCTCGTGGACGTAGGTTGGGCATGTTGCCCGACATCGGTGGCAGACGGCACGGGAGTATGACGGGCCGGTCATCTTCTTCGTCGTTGGTTGGCTGGTTTATGCCTGCCCGGCAAGCCACGCTGCGGCGCGGCGCACACCGTGTACAGTCTCGGCCAGATCGGTCTCGGTGAATGCCTCGTTGATGGCCAGCATCACGCAGGTCTCCAGGATCGCCTCGGCCTCCGGGCAAAGCCCCTTGCCATACTCACGCCGCTGATAGGCGTGGTCGCCGCGCTCAAAGGCACTGTGATCCACAAAGATCGGGTATTCGTAGATACAGTGGCCGATATAGTGGGCGGAGGCGCGCAGCCCTTCGGCTTGCAGCGCCGCTGCGAATTCGCCAGCGTCCGCACCCAACTCGTCGGGCCTGACGCGCATCATGTAGAACCACCAGGACGGCTCACAGCCCGGCGTCACTTGCGGCAGATCGATCCCTGGCAGCCCTGCCAACTGTGCATGCAGGGCGCTGCACCAGCGTTGCCGCCGCGCCACAATGCCGTCCAGCTTTTTAAGTTGTGCGACCGCCACCGCACCCTGCAGTTCGGTCATACGGTAGTTGTTGGCGAGGAAAACTGGATTGCGTTCAGCCCCCTGCGCTGTGCGGTTATAGCACTTGTCGGTCGCCAGGCGCAGACGCAGCGCCAGCTGTTCGTCATTCGTGACGGCAAGGCCGCCGTCGCCACAGGAGATGTGCTTGAACTCGTTGTAGCTGAAACAGCCGATCTGGCCGATGGTGCCGATGGGCCGCCCCTGGTAGGTCGCGCCAAAGGCCTGGGCGCAGTCTTCGATCACGATCAGGTTGTGGCGTTGGGCTACAGCCATCAACTCATCCATCGCACAGGCATTGCCCGCCAGGTGGACAGCCAGGATGGCGCGTGTCTGCGGCGTGATCACCGCTTCAACTGCCGCCGGGTCTAGGGTGTAGGTGTGCGGGTGGAGGTCGGCAAAGACCGGCACAGCCCCTTGAAAGAGGATGGGGACAATCGACCCCATGTCGGTGATGGG
>CAZYQJ010000354.1:3110-5991 GCA_964649925.1 uncultured Litorilinea sp. | reverse complement strand
TGGCAAAACGCCGCCGGTAGTCTTCCACCAACTCCGCCTTGCGTTTTACCGGGTCTTCGGCCTGGGCAAGTTCACGACGAAAAATCACGTTGACCGCACCATCCGGCCCCATCACCGCCAGTTCCGCCGAAGGCCAGGCCAGCACCAAATCTGCGCCGATATGCCGCGGGTTCATCACACAGTACGCGCCGCCATAGGACTTCCGCACAATCACCGTGAGTTTGGGCACGGTTGCCTCGGCAAAGGCAAAGAGCAGCTTCGCCCCATGACGGATGATCCCGCCATGCTCCTGGTTGACCCCCGGCATAAATCCCGGCACGTCCTCCAGCACGACCAGCGGCACATTAAACGCGTCACAAAAACGCACAAACCGCGCCGCCTTCTGGCTGGCATCGCTGTCCAACACCCCTGCCAGCACCGCGGGCTGGTTGGCCACCACGCCCACCGCACGCCCGCCCAGCCGCGCAAAGCCGACCAGCACGTTCGTCGCCCAGTGCTCATGCACCTCAAAGAACTGCCCGTCGTCCACGATATGCCGGATCAGGGTGCGCATGTCATAGGGCTTGTTAGGGTTGTCAGGAACCAGGGTGTCCAGTTCAGGGTCTTGGCGCAGCGGGTCATCTTGGCTGGAGATGATCGGCGGGTCTTCCATATTATTATTGGGCAAATAGTTGATGAGATGCTGGACGAGGAAAAGCGCATCTTCCTCATTTTCCGCCGCAAAGTGCGCCACACCCGACTTACCGGCATGTACCGACGCGCCGCCCAACGCCTCAAAGGTCACATCCTCATGCGTCACCGCCTTGATCACGTCCGGCCCGGTGACGAACATGTGGCTGGTGTCCTTCACCATCACCACAAAATCGGTGATGGCCGGGCTATAGACCGCGCCCCCGGCGCATGGCCCCATGATCAGGCTGATCTGCGGCACGACGCCGGACGCAATCACGTTGCGATAGAAGATCTCGGCATACCCGGCCAGGCTCACGACCCCTTCCTGGATGCGTGCGCCGCCCGAATCGTTGAGGCCGATGATCGGCGCGCCATTCCGCATCGCCATGTCCATCACCTTGCAGATCTTCATGGCATGGCTGTGGCTCACGCTGCCGCCAAAGACTGTGAAGTCCTGTGAATAGACGTAGACCAGCCGCCCGTTGATGGTTCCGTAGCCGGTCACCACCCCATCCCCCAGGTACTTCTGATCCGCCAGGCCAAAGTCGGTGGCATTGTGGGTCACAAAGACATCCAGTTCATGAAAGCTGCCTTTGTCCAGCAGCAGTTCCAGCCGTTCATGCGCGGTCATGCGGCCGCGAGCGTGCTGCCGGGCGACGCGTTCTTCGCCGCCGCCCAACTTCGCGGCCGCCTTCTTGGCGCGCAGTTCTTGCAGTCTAGAATCGCCTGTACCGTTGCGTACTGTCATGTCGCTCAAAGCAGTCTACCTTTTTTCTGTTGGGCCACCGCCAGCGGATCGCAGCCAACCTGAGGCCGGTTGCAGCTTGCGCATCGCAGAGGGGCGAACGGAAAGACGCGCCGATCGCCACAGCGGATGTGTTGATCAAGGAAGTCGGCAATGGAAGGGTGACGGCGGGCTGGCCGTCACCCTACAGATGCCCTGTGGTCTCGGGATCAGGTGTACTGTGAGGCTTGCTCCGGCCCAACGTCCACCCCTACCTGCGGGTCGTGAGCGCGTCCAAGCCACACATAGAACGCGGTCAAGATCCCCGTGACAGCCACGGTGCTCCACTGCATGATTGGCAACGAGATCAATTGTTCGGGAATCGGCGGATAATAGCCCAGGCCATAATCGACAAAATCACTCAACCCAAACCAGATCAGCGCGGCCAGCGCCGCGCCCAGCGAGGGCCGGAAGTACGAAAGCAGTAACAATCCTTGGGCCGCCAACCCAATGTGGGTCAGCGTCATCAACACGCTGTCGGGGCTAAAATGGGGAGCCCCCCACAACGCCGCGGTGCTGCGCCAGTAGAGCAGCCAGGCTGTGATCGTCCAGATGCCATACTTGATCTGCCCAAACGCAATCACCCCTAAGAACCAGGGCGATGCCTGGCGGAACCAGATCGCGGCCACCAACAACGCGCCGCTCCACAGCGCCCACAGCGCCGATTGAACCGCCCACCCCTGCGGCACACCTGGAAACGTGGTCGAAAACCAAACACCGAGCGAGAGGACTGTCGCCACCCGCAGAGCATCCTGCGCCTGCCGCCGCGCCGGTTCGCTCCAACGACGCCGGGCCGTCACGATCAACAGCCCCAACCCGCCCAACAGCCCAAACAGCGGGCAATCTGGGATAAAGGGCCAGGCCCAGGCTGGCGTGGCCGGGTCGGTCATCACGGGCCCATACCAAAAGACCAGCCCCGCAAAATACGCCGCCACATCCACCACCAAGATCGTCGCCAACACTTGGGGGAGGGCCACCCATCTCTGTAAAGACCGAGCCTGCTCAGCAAGCCACGCCATAGCCATCATTCTTTCCACTCTTCAAATCATGTCGCTGATATGGCCTGGTTCGTCTGATCGAATCATGCCACAAGGCTTGTCCAGCCCCACAGATACCTCATGGATACCCGATGGATAGGTAAGGCGGCACAAGCGCCCATCATGGGCAACTGCAGAGGGTTGATCGGAGATCGCCGGTCCAGCGACCAGATCGGAACGCCGCTTTCGTTGGCATCCGGGGGAAGATCCGGATTCACCAGGCCTGTGGCGCTGGCCAGTACGTCTTCACCACTCGCCACACCATCACGCTGCACACCTGGCCACCGTTCGCCTTCACGTCAGCGGGACGGGCCCGATACACCACCTGTACCGTGGGCGCTCATGGGCCAGAATGGCCGTATTATAGCCGATGATGCTGTGATCGCCC
>CAZYQJ010000354.1:0-3100 GCA_964649925.1 uncultured Litorilinea sp. | reverse complement strand
GCAACGTGCCCACCAGCGCGCCGATCAGGGCGCAAAACGCCATCACGATCACCGCCAGCAAGATCAGCCCACAGCTAAACAAAATATTGACCGGCGCAGCGCGCGACCCGGTGAGTGCGGTCAACACAGCCCCGCTGATCCCCAGCGAGAACAGCAACGCCAACGTGGCGATCCCGGCGCTCAACTCGATCCCCAGCCCAAGCAGCATCGTGCTACTATAGAGACCGATCACGCCACCAGCTACACCGCAGGCGGCGCTAAACAAAATGATCGGCAGAGAGGGGGCGTAATGGTCGGCAATGGGCAGATCCAGATCTGCGGGCAGATCGTCCAGTTCTTCATCGGGGTCTGTAGAGTACAGATCATGGGTCAAGGCAACCAGTCACCCCACCACACACGGCAAGACGATATTAGTATCTATTAGTATCTGTCGGGTCAGCCAGCCGGGCATTTCCCCCGGCATGCGCCCCCATTCTACACGATCGATCTAGCGCCCACAAGAGAGACGCATCTGTATCCCGCTATGTATACAGCCGATTCGCTCACCCAAGAACAACCCGTCCCCCTCGACGTGCCGCGGCTGCGCCGCACCCTGGTCCATGCTCCCATCGGACACACCATCGACTATGCGCGCCTCCTGCCCAGCACCATGCCCGCCGCCGCCGCCCGCATCCGTGAACCTGCCGCGCGATCCGGGCTGATCGTCGTCGCCGAAGAACAGAGCGCGGGACGCGGTCGCCAGGCGCGCCCGTGGCACGCGCCCCCGGCCACCGCGCTGCTGGTCAGCATTGCGCTCAAACCGCCGGAGTTGCGTCTGCCCCCCAGCCACCTGCCAATGGCCGCAGGGCTGGCTGCACTCGACGCAGCGGCGGCCACCATCCCTACGCGCGCACAGCGGCTGCACCTCAAATGGCCCAATGACCTGACGCTGGGCGACACGCCGCAGCAAGCGCGCAAGCTCGGCGGCATCCTCGTCCAGACTGCCCTCTCTCCCCAGGGTGAACTGCTCTATGCCGTGATCGGCATCGGCCTCAACGCCAACCAGACCGCCGACCAGCTGCCCAGCGTGGCCCCACCCGCGCCGCCGCCCACCAGTCTGCGGCTGGCCCAAGGCGCGCCGGTGGATCGTACGGACCTGTTGATCGCGCTCTGCCATGCCCTCGCCACCCACCTGGACCGTGCCCCGACCGCGCTGCTGGATGTCTGGCGCGCTCATCTCAGCACACTGAACCAGCGCGTCGCCCTCTACGCTTCCGGCAGCGACTCGCCCATCCTGATCGGCTACGCGCTGGACGTGGACGTCACCGGCGCGCTGCAAATCCAGGACGACACAGGCCGCGTCCATACCGTCCATGCGGGGGATGTGTCGCTGCGTCTGGCGGAATAGCGCACGCGCTGAAACTTGTCCGGCCCTGCTGCGTAATGAGTATCAAAGCGATGAAGATTGGTGCGAACGTCGCGGCCCTGCCCCAGTTTAAAATGGATTGCTGCGGCCCTGGGGCTGTGCTACAATCGAATCGAATTCCAAACATGATTGGATATCACTACACCAGCATAGGCTGGTTCGAGGAGGAAATTGTATGGATTACGGCAAAGCCCTTACCTTTATTACAGAGGACCCACGCTGGCAGCAGAAGATCGCCATTGGGACCGGCGTCTTCATCATCAGCTTTCTGCTCAGCTTTATCCTGATCGGCGTCTTGGGTTTTCTGATCATCACGGGCTACACGGTGCGCCTGCTACAAAACGTGCGTGACGGCCAGACCTACCCTCTCCCAGAATGGGATCAGTGGGGCGATGACCTGGCGCGCGGCTTCAAGCTCTTTGTCGTCAGCCTCGTCTGGTCGCTGCCGATCCTGATCTTCTCCGTACCTACCGGCATCGGCAGCGCAATTGCCGACAGCGCTCGTTCGGACTTTGAGTTTTTTGGGTCCATGTTGGCGATCTGCGGCGGCTGTCTCTCGGCGCTCTACGGCCTCTTCCTGGCTGTGGTCATGCCCGGCTACTCTATCGCCTTCGCCCGTGACGAGCAGATCAGCAGCGGCCTGCGCTTCCGCGATATCTGGGATTGGACGCAAGCCCACCTGGGCGACGTGATTATGGTGGCTATCGTCTACATCGTCGCCAGCATCGCCTTTGCGCTCCTGGGGTCCATCGTGGGCGTGCTGCTCTGTCTGGTCGGTCTGATTGTCACCCTCCCGCTAGCGAGCCTGGTGACCTATCTTTACCAATACCATCTCTACGGCCAGCTTGCCCGGCTGCATCCTTACGGCGCGGGCGTTCCCGTGGTCTATTCCACCACGCCGCCCAGTGACATTGCGCCGGGTGTCGGTCCCGTCCCGCCTGCGGATGAGCCGCCCGTCAGCAGCACAGGCGAGTATCCCGACAGCGGCATCGACGAGACCCCCAAGCCACCCGACGCAACTGCCTAATCCAACAACCAAACCGCCCTGGCATTGCATCATGTGCCAGGGCGGTTTCTTTTTATATATGGGCTATCCCTATCCGGCTTCGACGATTACCCCTTCATGGCCGCGCAGCGTCAGACAATCACGCACCTCTTCCTCACGGTCCAGATAGGTTGAAAGCACAATCCGGCCCTGTGTCTGCGGCAGGTTGATCTCCCGGTTATCGCCAGTGAAGTTGAGCGCCACCAGCACCCGCTGCTCGCCCGCGTCACGCCAGTAGGCATAGCAGTCATGCGGCACATCGTCCAGCGGCGTATAGCGTCCCCACAACAGCGGCGGTGATTGTTTGCGGTAGGCCAGCAGCCGCCGGTAGAGGTTCAGGATCGAGTGGGGGTCGGCCAGTTGGCGCTCGACATTGACCTCCCGGTAATCCGGTGAGATGGGCAGCCAGGTCTGCGGCGTTTCCGGCGGTGCAAAGCCTGCATGGGGCGCGTCGCTCCACTGCATCGGCGTGCGCTGCGGGTCACGGCCCAGCCCCAACCCAGGCACGCGCTTGCCAAACGGGTCTTGCTCGCGCTCCGGCGGAACCTCCACATCGACCATCCCGATCTCGTCGCCATAGTAGATAAAGGGCGTACCGCGGAACGTCAACAGCAGCAACGCCGCGCCGCGCGCCTGTGTCCGCCCAAAGC
>CAZYQJ010000353.1:0-5991 GCA_964649925.1 uncultured Litorilinea sp. | reverse complement strand
GAGTTGAACTACGTGCCCAACTCAGAGGAGATCGAGATCGACGACTATGACGATGAGTTGGAGGTTCAGATGCACGATGGGTCGTGGATCGTGCTCAAGAAGTTGGGTGATGACTACGACCCGACCGACAAGGATGCGGCCTATCGCGTCCTGGAAGAAGCCCGCCGCGAGCAGAAGTTGCTGACCGGCCTTTTCTACATCAACGAAGACCAGCCCGACATCAACGAACTGCTCAACACAGTGGATACGCCCCTGGCTACGTTACCGGCGGAAAAGCTGCGCCCCACGCCTGAATCGCTGGAACAGATCATGGCCAGCCTGTAGCTCGCTGATCCGTAACGAACTGTCAGTTGGTAGAAAAAGGTGACCGGCACTTGCGAAGTGCCGGTCACTTCCATTTTGTCTGCTGTCATACAAGGGTGTAGGGGCCAGGCTGCAAACCCAACCTAACGGCCCCCTGAAGCCCAGTCAAGGGTGTTGTTCCTTAGCCGGGGATTGATCCGCTGGCGACGAAGCCGCCTTCATGACTCGCCGCTCCTCCGTGTCCGCATGTACGTCAGGGTCGCTCGCATCCTGCGCCAACACCGTCTCTGGCTCCGTCGTGGCAACATGTGCGTACTCGCCGCGCAGTTCAGGCGGAAGCAGCGCCGCGATCGCCAGCATGACCCTTTCTGTAAAGTGCCGTGCCGCCAGCACCAAATCCGCACCCGGATCTTCTGGCGGGTGAAGCGGCGGCCCAAAGCGCACTGTAATCAGCGGCCGCTGCAACCGTTTCCAGGAAGTTAACAGCGCAGGGGCATTGATCACCGCAGCAGGGATGATCGGCACGCCCGCTTCGATGGCGATGCGTGCGGCCCCGCTCTTGGCGCGGCGCAGCGCCCCAGTCAAACTGCGTGTGCCCTCTGGGAACATGCCAATCAGTTTGCCTTCACGCGCCAGGACAATGGCGTTGTGCAGCGCGGCGACATCACTCTTGCCGCGCCGCACCGGGAACACCCCCCCTGCCCGCATGATCCAACTGAAGATCGGGTGAATCTGAAAGGCCTCTATCTTGGCCATATAATAGAGTTCGCGCGGGCTGCTGTACCCTAGGGCAATCCAATCTAGCCCCAAGGTATGGTTGCATGCCACCACCCCGCCGCCGCTCTCCGGCACATGTTCTGCACCCTCAATCTGCATCCGGCAGAGCAGCACGCGGATTGGATGCACTACCAACCAGATGATCCGCCATATCCATAGCCGATAACGAGTCACACGAGTCATAAAATAACCTATTGCTTTTATGGGACGCGACCAGCACGTCAATTTAAACGGTTGAGCACGTCGTCAATCTCGACCAGCATCTGCACCAGCGGCTGCTCAGAGGCCATCACTGCCGTGTGTTCGGTCTCCGCCTGCACCGGCATCAGTAACTGCGTGCGGCCCGTTAAATAAAAGTAACGGCGCAGCGCACGCCGGGCCGACTCCAACTCGCCGGTGCGATACCCGATCACCCCACGTTCACGCCAGAGATGGGCGCTGCTGGGGCTAACCGCCAGCATATAGTCTAGCACGACCCCCGACAAGTCCAGATCCCCGCTTCCCCGGTAGACGTTGCGGAGGTTGTTGAGGATACGCAGCGCCAGGGCAACGGTGGTCACCGGCACAAACGCCTCACGGCCCAACCGGATAGGCCGTTTGAAGATGCGCCCCAAATACGCTTCAATGGCTTGAGGGGCGACCACCGCGCCGTGAAACGGATCCAAAAACCAAACACCGCCGCTGTCCTCATACCGCGCCATGAAGTGACCGGGAAACCCTATTCCGTCTACTTGCAGGCCTAGCCGTCGGCCCAACGCCATCAGCACCACACAGAGCAGGATGGGCAGCCCCTTACGCCGCTCCAACACCACATTTAAGTAGCTGTTATCCGGCTCATAATAACGTTCATGGTTCCCGCCAAAACCCAACGCCTGGGTCACACCCTCCAGAAAGGCGCGCGCCCGGCCTTCGCCATGCGGCGCGTCCGCCAGGGATGGAACCAGTTCCGCAGCCAGCACATCCAACTGCGCCATGCACTCGCTCTCGCGCAGTGTTGGATACCCAATGCGTGCGATCAACAGCGCCATCTGTTCAGGAGATGCGTCCCCCTGCTGCAACGCGGCCGCAAACCGCTCAAGTTCGCGCATAATCCCTGTGCGTCATACCCCATCGGCATGGAACGGCATGGGCATACTCTGCCTGTTATCCCGGTGCTGCAGTTTGCGCTGCCGGTCGATCTCGCGATACAAGATCTGGCGCAAGACCGCAATTGTCGCCGCATAGGTCGCATCTACCCCAAAATAGCTCAGACTCTTGCTCAGAAGCGTCTGTCTCCGGCTGATTGGCGTGTCACTGGCATAATGGATCAGGCCAATGTCATAGGGTGCATTGATGAAGAGATTGACGATCTCATTGTCCGGATAGCGTTTGGGATAGATATCCTCATAGATGCCGCTCAAATACGGCCCGGCCTCCATCTCGATATCGGTGTAGCCTTCCTCATAGAAGACGTGCATAAAATCCCGGTTCTGCAAAATAGTCCCGCGTACGGTGACCGCCTTCTGGTTATCAAAGACCGTCCCATAGGATAGAAACGGGGCCACGTCCTGCGCGGTAAAGCAGTTGCGGAAGAGATAGGAATTGCGTGAATGCTCATCATAGACCACGTTGGGGAGCATCACATCGCCCACACGCCCGTTAAGCGTGGCGGCCTTGCCCAAGATGTAAACCCCCAAGATGCGATCCATGGCGGTGGATACCTGACTGAAGATATGATAGGCCGCCATGCCCAACGGATAGTCAATGTTGAAGATCAGTGCATCGCTCTGCTTGATTAGCCCCCACTCTGCATCGTCAAAGATACGCAGCCGCGGGTCGAGCCACTTGCGCCGCAGCGAACGCAGCTCCAAAATCTGCGCCTCCACGTCCAAATAATGTGGATCGCTGACGCGCACCAGCCCCACCCGTTCTTCACGCTGGGCCATGCGCTCGGCATGTCGCTCAACCTGCCTTGCGCCGCCGCTATAGATGCGCGCAACATAGTATAGGAAGTTGCCCAAATTGCCGACATCATTCTCCGCCAGCTTCTCATATTCTGCCAGCAGATTTTCAGGGTTCTCGCGCTGCACATAATTCAGCAGTTCCGCCTGGATCTCCCAAGCATGACCGGAGACCAGGTTGATGAGGCTGTGTACATTGCTGCTGACAAAGTAGATAGGCCGTTCACTCAACTGCAGCGGCGCGCTCACTTCCTCAATCTGCCGCCACCACATCTGCACGCTGCGCCGGTAATCACTCAACCCACTGCCCAGTACCAGGATGCGGAGGTCCAACGCCGCACGCGCCGCACGCTGAAGGTTTTCACTCAACAGGCTCCCCGGCCAGATCTGGCCCAGGCGGGCAAAATCTGCCGAAGCCAGTCCCAGCGCATCGCGCACCTCTTCCAACACATCCATAGGCAAGTAGCCGTCGCTGTTGGCCGCGGTTTGCAGGCGCGCCACCAACTCGGTGGCCCCCAACTTCTGGTGTATCTTGTTCCATTCAATCTGGAAGGTGGTGACGCACGGGATCAGGTCGTCGATGTCGCTGACACTGGCGATGAATGCGGCCAGCGTTCGCTGGTTGGGGTCAAAGTAAAACTTGCGCCGCCGCGCCCGCGCCCGCACAGATTGCCACTGCTCCACCTCATACCCCCCGCGGCGGAACACGGCTTCCATCTGCCCCATCACAATCAGCCTTGTCTCTGCAATGCACGACGGCAGGCGCAGCGCACAATAAACCAGCGCCGAGACATCCAGGTCTGGGCTGTCGGCGTGCAGATGGAGGCTGGACTTCATGGCAGCATGGGTCTCTTCCAAACTACGCACACGTATAGGCCCACTGCTCCGCAGCAGCGAATAATAAGTGCGGATATAGAGTTCGATTTCTTCGCTATGGGCAACAGGTGTTGTACGATCCATGGTTCACCCCCGCGTTGCCGTCCTGACTCACAGCAACCGCATTTGTGTATTTGAAGCGTCCGTCTCGTCTTCCCCGTCCTCCGGCGGCCATGGCGATACGATGCCCCGTTCGGCCAGCCGCGCCAACAGGCGCACCACGCTCGCAGGAGAATGGCCCTCATACGGATTGTGCATATAGCCAAACACGTCGCATCCCTGGCTGTGCAGCGTGGCTAGGCGCGCCGCCCATCGATCCAGGTCGCCATCCCGCGGGGCCGTGATCTCCCGGTCCCCCTTGGGGCCATGACGGTCATCACCAATCCAACGGACATAAGCAAAGTCAACATCTCCCCGCGCCTCGGCCCACACCTCATAGAGATCGGGCGTGCCCACCCGGTCCACCAGCACCAGGGCGAACCCTCGTTCGGCCAGGAAGGCCGCAAAAGCCGGGGTCATCAAGTCAGCAGCGCGTACCTCCACGGCCACACGCACGCCGCCCGCCAGCGAGGCCAACCAGTCCAGATAGCTCGCCAGCACGCGGCCATACCGCTGCCGTGAAAAATCCGGCGGCAGTTGTAACAGCGCCGGTCCCGCGGCTGGCCCCAGTGCAGCCAGCACGTCAAGGAACTGCACCGTCTCCGCATCGCTTTGCGCCAGCCGTTTTTCATGGCTGATCTGGCGTGGAAACTTGAGCGCGAACGTAAACCCCGGCGGCGCTGTCTCCACCCAACGCACCAGCGTATCAGGGGAAGGCAGCCCATAAAAACTGGCGTTGACCTCCACCGTCCGGAAGCGCCGCACATAGAAAGCCAACTGGTCGCTCTTCCCCAAGCCTTCAGGGTAGAAGACGCCGCGCCAGCCGTCAAACGTCCAGGATGACGTTCCTAAAAAAATATCAGCCATACGGATAATTTCATAGCTCAGCGCATCAAGTTCTGTGCAACCTTACCAAAAGCACCATCCAAAACAGGGTTCCACTTTCGCTTTCGTGCAATTCCAGCACAAATCGCCAAGAGATATTGTGCAAGTTGTCGGTTGTGACGCCGCCAGCCGCCCCCTATACTGTGCACGATGCACACTTGTGCAGGCCGGCACAATCAGGCGGACGTAGGATTCCATCATTATACAACATTGAGAAGGTCGAGGAAGAGAAGGAGAACTACACATGCGCTACAGCCTCTTAAGACGCTTGCCAACGGCTCTTGTGATCACCCTGCTGCTGGGTAGCCTGACGACCCTCAGCGCGCTTGCAGCAGACCCCACTGGCGTAGACACCCTGGCGACCTCCGAAGACCCTGCAGGCACAGCGATCACCTTCGTGTGGCTCATGGTCTGTGGCACGCTTGTCTTTTTTATGCAGGCCGGGTTTGCCTTTCTGGAAGCCGGTTTCACCCGCGCCAAAAACATCGTCAACGTGTTGACCAAAAACTTCATGGACTTCTGTATCGGCGGGCTGGCTTACTTCTTCTTTGGCTTCGCCATCATGTATGGCCCATCCATCGCCGGGTTGATTGGCAGCGATGGCTTCTTCCTGATGGGCGAATACTATGATGTGACGACGGCCCTCACCTGGTTCTTCCAAATGGTCTTTGCCGCCACAGCCGCCACCATCGTCTCCGGGGCCATGGCCGAACGCACCAAGATCACCGCCTACCTGGCCTACAGCTTCTTGATCAGCGCCATCATCTATCCGATCAGCGGCCATTGGGTCTGGGGCGGCGGCTGGCTTTCGCAGATGGGCTTCCATGACTTCGCCGGTTCGGGCGTCGTCCACATGGTGGGCGGGCTGGTGGCGTTAGCCGGTGCCAAGATGGTCGGCCCGCGCCTCGGCAAATATAACGCCGACGGCTCCGCCAATGAGTTCAAACCCACCAACGTGCCCTATATCATCTTGGGCGGGCTGATCCTCTACGTCGGCTGGTTTGGCTTCAACCCTGGCAGCACCCTCAGCGGCACGGATCTGCGCATGTCGGTCATCGCGGTCAATACCTTCCTGGCGGGCTGTGCTGGCGCCACCGTGGTCATGTACTCC
>CAZYQJ010000352.1:0-6017 GCA_964649925.1 uncultured Litorilinea sp. | reverse complement strand
AGATGGTGCTGGCTGTGCTGCCCTGGACGCTGCTGCTGACGGGCAGCGCCCTGGTGATCTCTGCCGTGGTCGGCATCCTCCTGGGCGCGGTCTCTGCCTGGCGTCGCGCCGGGTGGACGGACATTGGCCTCCTATGGGGCATGATCGCGCTCAACTCGCTGCCCTCGTTCTGGCTGGGGATGCTGTTGGTTTCGGTAGTGGCGGTACAGTGGCGGCTGCTGCCATCCTACGGCGCGCTCACGCCCGCGGCGGGTTTTACCGGCTGGGCCAGGGTGATGGACATCGCCAGACACGCCATCTTGCCCGTGGCGACGCTGACCGTGGTCAGCATCCCTAGCGTCTACATCACCATGCGCTATACCATGCTGGGCGTGCTGGGGGAGGATTTTATCCGCACGGCGCGCGCCAAAGGGCTGCCCGAATCGCGCGTGCTCTTTCGCCATGTGCTGCGTAACGCTATGGCCCCGGTGATGACCGTGCTGGCGTTGCGCTTGGGCTATGCGTTTGGCGGCACGGTGGTGATTGAAACCGTCTTTTCCTACCCAGGGCTGGGCCGGTTGATCTTTGACGCAGTCAGCGCGCGCGATTATCCGGTAATGCAGGGTGCATTCCTGCTCTTCACTGTTGCCGTGCTGCTTGCGAACCTGGTGGCCGACTTGATCTATCCCTGGCTTGACCCACGGACGCGCGCCGCATGACGACCTCTTCTTCCCCGCTGCCTGCGGCCCCAACCACGCCGGTGGCCGCGACCAGATCACAGGCGCGGCGGCGCGCCTGGCACGTCACCGCGGCCCACGCCGCGGCGCTGCTGGGCGCGGCGCTGATCGTGGGGCTGACGCTGATCGCGGTCTTTGCGCCGCAGCTTGCCCCCTATGACCCTGCTGAACGTGTCGGGCGTCCCTTTGCCACCCCCGGCGCAGAACACTGGCTTGGAACCAATGACATCGGCCAGGATATCCTGAGCGAGTTGATCTACGGCACGCGCGTTTCGCTTTCGGTGGGCGCGCTCTCTGCGCTGATTGCCATCGTGATCGGCACGACGGTGGGGCTGGCGGCAGGCTATTACCGCCGCATGGGGGCAGTGATCATGCGCGTGGTGGACATCATCCTGGTACTGCCCTTTTTGCCGCTTTTGATCGTGCTGGCGGCCTACTTGGGGCGCAGCCTGACCAACACCATCCTGATCATCGGGCTGTTGATCTGGGCAGGCACGGCGCGCGTGATCCGCGCCCAGGTGCTGTCATTGGCCCAGCAGGATTATGTGCTGGCCGCGCATGCCGTGGGCGCGCGCGATGGGCATATCCTCCTGCGCCATTTGCTGCCGCAGGTCCTGTTGCTGGCGGTGGGCCAGTTTGTCGAGGCGACCAGTACGGCCATCCTGCTCGAATCCTCGTTGAGTTTCCTGGGGCTGGGCGACCCGCTGCAAAAGAGTTGGGGCGCGGTGCTCTACTGGGCGCAGGCGCGCGGGGCATTTATGACCCCGGCCTGGTTATGGTGGGTGCTGCCGCCGGGGCTGTTGATCGTCGCCGCGGCCCTGGGCTTTGCACTGGTGGGCTTCGCCGTGGAACAAATCCTCAACCCGCGCCTGCGCCGTTAACACTACACCAACAATTTATCCGTCACAAAGACCCCCTCGCGGCGGTAGGCTTCGCCCAGAACTGCACCTGAATGGCCCGCCAACCCGTGGGTCAATGCCAACGCCAGGTCAAACTGGCCGTGGAGCGCATGGCCCAGGGCGCGCTTGTCAGATGCCAATTCGTCGTAGGTGGGCAGCACGCGGCGCAGCGTGTCGGCGTTGGCGCGCTGCTCGATCATCTGCGCGCTGAAGGCCAGTTGGTAGCCTAAGACCGCCAGGGCCTTCTGTTTGAGCGAAAAGGTATCGCTGATCTCTACGATGCAGTTAGGATGCTCCGGCGTCATGTAGTAGATCGTGCGGACGAGATGGGGCGCGTGGCCGCCGCACTCGTCCACATGCCAGTCGCGACCGGCCAGGGCAAACGCTTCGGTGTAGAGCAGCGCGATCAGGCGGCGATCAGGGTCCAGGTCATGTTGGGCGTGGTGCGGGTCCTGGGTGATGACGATGTCGGGGCGCACACGGCGCACCAACGCCACGATCTTTTCCTTCCAGGGCACGTCCACTGTCCACTCGCCGTAGGGGAAGCCGAGGAACTCGACCTGTTCGATGCCCAAGATGGCCGCGGCCTCGCTGACCTGGGGGCGGCTTTCGGGGCGGCTGAGCAGTACGGCAGCGTGGACATCATCCCCGGCCTGGACGTGGCGTGCCAGCGCGCCGCCACATTCGACAATCTCCAGGCCAAAGCTCGCCAACATGAGTACACGGGTCATGACAGATCCTTTCCGGTCCAGAAGCGGATAGTTGTGGCGCGATCCAAGGCGAAAAGCGACCGGTATGCTGTAAGCACCGGTCACCTAAACGACAGGTTGCATTATAGCAGTCTGGGGAATGGCGGAGAAGACAGGCAGTCACGGGGGACGCTGCTATCCACGGCGTCCCCCGCATGGGTGGGTTACCGGTTTTCCAAGATGGGCAAGAACAGGGCCTGCTCGTCCGGGGCGGTGAGGCCAGCCGCGGAGACTGCGCCGTCGACGAGATAGCCGTCCGACAGCGTCTTGAGGAAGGCCACAATCGCCAGTTCCTCACCGTGGTTGAGTTGGAGATTGCCCAACTCCTCATCATTGACGTTCTCCGCCACCTCCGGCGCAGGCCAGCATTTTGCCTTCAACGCTTGTGCCTCGGTGTAGTCGCCGGGGCAGGTGGGCAGCACGTCGCGCGTGTTGTAGAAGCGGACGATCCCCTCCAACGTCTTAAAGTAGCCGTTGTGACCATACGCCTTGACAAACTTCTTCGAGGGGCGCAGGTCGACATTGCGCAGCGTGGGCACTTTCTGCTTGCCCAGGTTTTCGTCGGCATATTGGGTGTAATCGGCACGTGTTGTCAGGAAGCCGCCCAGCCCCAGATCGACAAAGTCGGGGTCGCTCTGATAGACGGGGTTCTGCGGATTCTTGGGGATGCCCAGGTTGTCATAGGTGAAATCGGTGAAGAGCGGGCGATCGCCGTCCAACGTGTGGCAGGCCGCGCATTGGCCCTTGCCTGTGAACAAGTCCAGCCCGCGCCGTTCCTGACCGGTCAACTTCGCCAGCCCCATCAAGTAGGCATCATATTTGGAGGAGAAGGCGTTGGATTCGGGCGAGGCTTCGAAGTCGGCGATGAGCAGCCCGATTGCGTCATAGGCTGCATCCGCGGTGGCGCGGTCGGCGGGCGAGAGGTTGACGGTTGCATCCGCCTGCGTGCAGGCAGCCTCGACGTTGGTCGCCGCCCAGTCGATCTCACAGGCGGCATGGTCAAAGGGGACGGGGTACGCTTCGGGTACAACCGGATTGCACACCCGGTAGACGACGCACGCGCTGTCGGGCAAGGCCTGTTCCACCGGGTTGAGGAATGGCCCTTGCGCCTGGTCCGCCGCCGCGTTGCCGAGTTTCTCACCCGTAGCGCGTCCATCCCAGAAGTTGCCGCCGACGAACAACGCCTCGCCATCCTCGAATTCGATGTGGAGGATGGGGCTTTGGGTGGCGTAGGCAGAGCTAGGCGGCTTGCGGTTGCCAAACTCGCCTAGGATCGACCCTTCATAGACCGATCCTGCGGCGTTGACCTTGCTGTGCGGGCCAGCCCAGCCTGCCTCCGGCGCGTGACAGGCGGCGCAGGCTTGGTTCTGGTTGATCGAAAGGTGCTCGTCAAAGAAGATCGACTTGCCCAGCGCTTCCTCCTGTGAGAGTTGCGGCGCGGCTGCACTGGCTGCCGTGGGGGCCGCGCTGGCAGCCACCAACAACAGGGTGATCGCCATAGCTTCCAACAACACCGCTATGGAATACCAACGGTGGCCGATCATCGTGCTAGGTCCTTTCTATTCATGACCTCAGACGTCAGTTCAACTGCATCGAGGGAGTACGGACAGAACTCGACAACACGTTGGGTACTACCCAGAGGCTGTGAAGCATTGCACAAAGGCGAGGCGCAAAAACTGCGCGCCCAATGAGTGCCACAAGCAGATGAATGTGATCCGGTGAGGGAACAGCCGCGTCGGGGTGCGATGGATAGCGGCGAGGTTGCCGCTCAAGGGCAGGGGTGAGCAGGGGATCGATGTCTGGATCAACGGTTGCTCACCTGTATTCTAGTCTCGCATACACGCTGCGCCCGAAGCAGGGTCAAATGTCCCCCTTTTTTCGTGCATCTACCTACCTGTCATGGCGGCGACCGGGGGTTTTTGCTTACGGAAGTCGGGGCCATCGATGGTGCTATACTGGTTGACCAGATCAGCCTGCGCCTTGCCGCATGCCGAAAGGATAAACGCCGATGGCAGACCCAACGCACGCCGGGCATCACAACCACCCCGCAAACACCTCCCCCGCTCACGACCCGCACGATCATGACTCACATGATCACCACGCACAGGCCGCGGCAGATCACCCGTCCGCCCATACCGAAGAGGCGTTGGCAGAGCCGACGCACGCTCATCACGCCGGTCACGGGGCGGAGAGCGGCATGGTGATGGATGCGGCCACGCATGACGCCCACGCCGGACACGGCGCGCATGTGGATCACACCGGGCATGAGGAGATGTTCCGCCGCCGCTTCTGGGTTTCGCTCATTCTCTCGATCCCGGTGCTGCTCTACAGCCCCATGCTGCAGATGTGGTTTGGGTTTACGATGCCCTCCTTCCCCGGCAGCCAGTGGGTCGGCCCCCTCTTTGCGCTGGTGGTCTTTGGGTATGGCGGCGTGCCCTTTTTGCAGATGGCTGTGCCAGAGATCCAGAACCGCCAGCCCGGCATGATGACGCTGATCTCGCTGGCGATCACGGTGGCGCTCGTCTACAGCCTGGCGGCCATCCTCATCGACCCGGAGGGCGGCTTCTTTTGGGAGATGGTGCTGCTGATCGACGTGATGCTCTTGGGCCACTGGCTGGAGATGCGCAGCGTGCGCCAGGCATCGGGCGCGCTGGGCGAACTCGCCAAACTCATGCCCGATACTGCCGAGCGCATCCGCCCTGATGGCGGCAGTGAGCCGGTGCCGGTGAGCGCACTCCAGACGGGCGACCTGGTGCTGGTACGGCCAGGGGCCAACATCCCTGCCGATGGCGAGGTCGTTGAGGGGGCGTCTGCGGTCGATGAAGCCTTGATCACCGGAGAATCGCGCCCGGTCGAGAAAGATCCGGGCGACCGTGTGATCGCCGGTACGATCAACGGCGACGGCAGCCTGCGCGTGCGCGTTACGGCCACGGGGGAAGCCACGGCGTTGGCGGGCATCATGCGGCTGGTGGAAGAAGCACAGAGCAGCAAGTCCACCACGCAAGTCCTGGCAGACAGAGCGGCGGGCTGGCTCTTTTATATTGCCCTGGCCGCGGCGATCCTCACGGCCATTGGCTGGGTAATCGCGACCGGATTCAACGCCGATGTGGTGCAGCGCGTGGCGACGGTGCTGGTCATCGCCTGCCCCCATGCGCTGGGGCTGGCCGTGCCGCTGGTCGTGGCGATCAGCACGTCGCTGGCCGCGAGCAACGGCATCCTGGTGCGCGACCGCGTGGCGTTGGAAGAGGCGCGCAACCTGGATACCATCCTCTTTGATAAAACGGGAACCTTGACGCGTGGGGCGCATGGCGTGGTGTCGGTCGCCGTGGCGGACGGGATGGACGAGTCCGAGGCGATAGGGCTGGCCGCCGCGGTCGAAGGGGATTCCGAACACATGATCGCGCGCGGGGTGCGCCAACTGGCCGAGGATCGCGGCATCACACCCGCGCGCGTGGGCGAGTTCGAGGCGATCCGCGGGCAGGGGGTGCGTGCCCAGGTGGACGGTGCGCCGGTCTATGTAGGAGGACCGCAGCTGCTGGAGGCGTTAAACGTGACGCTGCCTTCATCGTTTCAGGACTTTACCGCCACGGCAGGTGAGAAAGGGCAGACGGTGGTCTATCTGCTGCGCGGGGATCAGGACGGCGCGCCACCCC
>CAZYQJ010000351.1:1515-6019 GCA_964649925.1 uncultured Litorilinea sp. | reverse complement strand
ATAACCAAAAGTTGCGCCAGAAGCCCGCAAAATAGAGAATATCCCATTCTATCAATAACACGTTACTTTGCCACCGACATCCCAGCTGTGCGGCTGGGATGTTCTTTTTGTCCCTGGCCCAAGTGGATGCAGCCTCACCTACGCGCTAGCCCCCGCTCGGCGAGGGGATACCGGCATTCCAGTGGAGGATGTCCGCACTATGGAAGCAGCCCTAGACGACGCTGGCATCGAAAATGAGGTCGTCATCTACGAGGGGGCGGAACATGCCTTCCTCAACGACACGCGGCCCAGCTACCACGCCGAAGCCGCCGGGGATGCTTGGCAGCGGACGGTCGCCTGGTTCCGCGACCATCTAGAAGTATAGCCCCCTTTCTGCCCCCTCCGCCCGGCGCGCCTTATGGTCGCCGGGCGATGTTTTACCTCCGTTTGACGCCCCCAACTCCCGATGTTATACTCGCTTCGATCAGGCTTCACCGTATCGGCGGACAACTCCTAATAGCTACCCTGCAACGGAGCGCACTGTGCCCGGTCCGACAGTCCGCATGGCGACCCTATGGCTAATCTGCCTTTGGCTCGTTGCATGTACCCGCCCGACCTCTTCTACTTCTGTGCCCCCTCTTACCACCCCGTCCCCCGCCCAGGTTGAGGTCCCAGTTACCGTGGAAGTCACGCGGGTAGTTACCCATCCCGTTGTCGTCGAATCAACACCGGTCGCTGCCATGCCCTGTGTTCCCACCTCGCTTGAGGCCGCCTCTACCATCACGGTCGGCGTGGTCTTGCCGCTCTCGCTGCCCGGCAGCATGGTGGCAGGCTTTGCCATGCAGACAGCCGTATCATTGGCTGTGCAAGACATAAACAACCAGGGCGGCATTGCCGGACGGCCCCTGACCTTCGTTACCTATGATTCGGCTGGGCAGGAGGAGCGTGGTCGCACCAGCGCGGAGCGATTGATTCTCAACGACTGCGTAGCGGGAATCATCGGCACCTATCACAGCCATGTGGCTCGCGCAGCCGGAGACGTGGCGCATCGCTACAACGTCCCGCTGCTGATCGCCCAGGCGACGATGGATGATATCACCGCAAGCGAGTACCCTGAGATATTTCGCATCTCTCCCGCGCGTACCTCGCTTGATGAAATGCCCGTTCACTGGCTAAATGAAGTCGGCGACTACAACAAAGACGGGCAACTCGTCGCCGGCATCATCAGCGCAAGCAACCAGACCCACTATGTTGAAGGGGTGCTATCCGCCTTTGAATCGACGTCGGTAGAGGCGCATCATTTCAGCGTAGACCTGCCCGCCGCCGATTTCTCCCCGGTGGTGGCGCGCATTGTCACCATGGATCACGTACCTGATGCCCTCTTTGTCTATCTCAAGGGGGATGATGCACTGGCGCTGACCTCGCAAATTCTCGCTGCAGGCATTGGCCCGCAAAAATCCACCCTGATCGTCCTGGAATACGCGGGGCTGGAAAGCGATCACTTCTGGCAGACAGTGCCGGATGGCGTTGGCATCGTCGTGGCGCGGCTGGGGCCCTGGCACTCGACCGTTACCCCCATGGGGCAGGATTTCGCTATCGACTATGGACACTATGCCGGTCACTGGCCTGAAGGCTATGCGTTTGCCGCCTATGATGCCGTCTACCTCATGGCCGACGCCATCTTGCGCGCCGGTTCGCTTCAAGGAACGGCCCTAGTAGCAGCCCTGGAGGACACCGATATCGAATTGACCTCTGGGCATTACACCTTCCCCTATGGAAGCCAGAACCCGCCCAGCGCAGACGGCGCTGCCGCTTATCTGTGGCATCAATGGCCCGAAACACAAGCCCTCTACCTGCAGTATACAGAACCGCTGCAGCCCGCCCATCAGATGCCAGTCATCTGGCCGCCACAGTACCGGACCGTCGAGACCGCAATCGTACGCTAGTCTTTAGATCACATCAAAACTTTCCAGCAAATCTCTAACAAAATACTTACATTTCCTGTGTATGCTTGGAGGGTGTAGCAGCCGCAGAACCTTCGCTGCACGCGCACATATGCAGCGTCCGGTACTTGGTGTCTTTGGGGCTGCGCCATCATATCCGCTAAAATAACAGGTCGTTTGGCGTCATGTTGTGCGTCGCTGCGCCCCGTTAACGCGTATGCGACCTAGCCATGGACAGGCCATGAGAGGGAAAGACATGCAATGATCCAGGCAACCAACCTCACCAAATCCTACGGGAGCGTTCAAGCCCTGCGCTCCGTTTCCTTTCACCTCCACGCCGGAGAAATCGTCGGCCTCCTCGGCCCTAACGGTGCAGGAAAGACAACCACCATCAAAATATTGACAGGCTATCTGCAGCCTGACGCGGGCGAAGTCACCATCGACGGCATCGACGTCCTGACCCAGCCGGAAGCCGTCCAGCAACGCCTTGGTTATTTGCCCGAAAGCGCGCCGCTCTATCCCGAACTGAGCGTGCAGCGGTATCTGCGTATGATGGCCGATCTGCGCCAGATTCCAGAGGATGAGCAGGTGGACGCGATCTCCGAAGCGGTCTATGCCACCAACCTTACCGAGCACCTTACCCGTCCGATTGGGGAGTTGAGCAAAGGCTATCGCCAGCGCGTTGGGTTGGCCCAGGCGATCCTGCATAAGCCCAAACTCCTCATCCTGGATGAGCCGACGATTGGCCTAGACCCTACCCAGATCCTTGAAATTCGCCGGTTGATCAAACGGCTGGCGGCCCACAGCACGATCCTCTTCTCGACCCATATCCTCTCCGAGGTTGAAGCGCTGTGTGACCGGGCGATCATGTTGTTCAACGGGGAGATCAAGGCGGATGCACGCGTGGCCGAGCTGGCCGCCACTGCCGATGCTATCATCGTCTTGCAGGAGGATGTGCGCGGGCTGGAAAAGGCGATCCATGCGCTGCCAGGCGTACAGGGCATGGAGACGATGCGATCTATTGACGGCTTCCCAGCCTATCGCGTCCTGGGAAAACCCGAAGTCGATCTCTGCCCGGCGATCTATGACCTTGCCCGCGCAGAGGCGTGGCCTGTGCGTGAACTCCGCCGCGATGTCAAGACGCTGGAGAGTGTCTTCAACTCCCTCGTCACGTCTGCCTAGCCACAGGGTGTTCAGCGAGGAACTCTACCATGAAGCAAATCCTAGCGATCACGCGTAAAGAACTCAACAGCTACTTCGGCTCGCCGATGGCCCTGATCTTTATTGGGGTCTTTCTGGCGGCCAGCCTCTTTGTCTTTTTCTGGGTCGACACCTTCTTCGCCCGCGGCATCGCCGATCTGCGCCCACTCTTCCGCTGGATGCCGCTCCTGCTGGTCTTTTTGGTCTCCGCCCTGACCATGCGCCAGTGGAGCGAAGAAATGCAGTCGGGCACGCTGGAAATCCTGCTCACGCTGCCAGTCGCCTTCTGGCGCTTGGTGCTTGGCAAGTTTCTGGCTGTCATGACGCTGGTAACGGTGTCTCTGGCCCTAACGCTCTCACTCCCCGTCACCGTGGCAGTGCTGGGCAACCCCGACTGGGGGCCGATCATCGGCGGCTACCTGGCGGCGCTGCTGATGGCCTCCACCTACGCCGCGCTGGGGCTGTTTGTCTCCTCGCGCACGCGTAACGATCTGGTTGCCCTGATCATCACCGTCGTGGCAGGCTCTATCCTCTACTTGATCGGCTCAAGCAGCGTCACCGAATTTACCGGCGAAACCCTGGGCAGCATCCTGCGCGCCCTCTCGACCGGAAGCCGGTTTGAAAGCATCGAGCGCGGTGTCGTGGACCTGCGCGACCTGGTCTATTACCTCTCACTCACGGTCCTCTTTCTGGCGCTCAACGTGCTGTCGCTGGATGCCCGCCGCTGGAGCCACGGCCAGAATACCGCCCACTACCGGCGCAACGCCATCATGGCAGCCAACCTGCTCGCCATCAACCTGCTGCTGCTCAATACCTGGCTGTATCCCATGACGCGCGCCCGTCTGGATCTGACGCAGCAGCGCGAATACACGCTCTCTTCCACGACGCGCGATCTGCTACAGAACCTGCAGGAACCGCTGCTGATCCGCGCCTACTTCAGCGAGCGCACCCATCCGTTGCTGGCCCCACTCGTCCCGCGCATCGAAGATATGCTGCGCGAGTATGAAATTGCCGCCAACGGTATGATCAACCTCGAGATCGTCGATCCTGCTGAAAACCCGGATCTGGAAGCGGAAGCCAACCAGACCTATGGCATCCGCCCCACTCCCTTTCAGATTGCAGGCCGCTATGAGGCCGCCGTGGTCAACGCCTACTTTGACATCCTGGTGCGCTACGGCGACCAAAACGAAGTGCTGAACTACAGCGACCTGATCGAGGTCGAAGCCTATCGCGATGGGCAACTCGACGTGCGGCTGCGCAACCTCGAATATGATCTCACGCGCGCCATCAAGCGGACCGTCTATGGCTTCCAAGACCTGAATTCGGTGCTGGCATCTCTGCCTGAAACCGCAAAACTGACCTTGTTTGTCACACCCGACACG
>CAZYQJ010000351.1:0-1490 GCA_964649925.1 uncultured Litorilinea sp. | reverse complement strand
AGATGAGATCGCGGCCAACTCCAATGGCAAACTGGAATTTGAAGTGGTCAACCCCGATGCGCCCGACGCATCGACCAGCCGCCAGGCATTGGTGGAGGGCTACGGGCTACAGCCCTTTGCCGCCTCGCTCTTTGGCGAAACAACCTATTACCTGCATCTGTTGTTGGAGGTAGGCGATCAAGCGCAGGTCATCTACCCAAGCGGCGACCTGACAGAGGCCGACATCCGCCAGGGGATCGAGAGCGCACTCAAACGGTCGTCGTCGGGCTTTCTCCAGGTCGTCGGCCTGTGGCAACCCACCATTCAGCCTGACCCCATGATGGCGCAGTTCGGCCAGATGCAGCAGCAGCCTTTCTCCACCTGGAACACCCTTTACCAAAGCCTCAGCCAGGAGTACGAGGTCCGTTCGCTGGATCTATCGGACGGCCAGGTGCCCACAGATGTCGACGTGTTGTTAGTTCTCGCGCCCCAGGGCATGAACGATATGCAGCGCTACGCCATTGACCAGTTCCTGATGCGTGGCGGTTCGGTGATCGTCGCGGGCAGCAACTTCCGCGCCAGCGTTGATCCCTTAAGCGGCGGCCTCTCAGTGACGCCCATTGAAGATGGCCTGACGGAGATGCTTGCCCACTACGGCGTCACCGTCGATCCGACCCTGGTCATGGACCCGCAGAACGAGCCGTTCCCCATCACCGTGAACCGCGACGTGGGCGGCTTCACGGTGCAGGAAATCCAGGCCCTCAACTACCCCTATTTTGTCGACGTGCGATCTGATGGCATGTCGCAGGAAAGCCCAATCATCTCCAACCTGCCTGCTGTGACCCTGCAGTGGGCATCGCCCGTCCGCTTGGATGAAGCCAAGAACGCAGAGCGCGATACACTGACGCTGCTCCAGTCCACAGCGCAGGCCTGGGTCAACGATGACACAAACGTCCAACCCGACCCACAGACCTATCCGGATCTTGGTTTCCCGGCAGGTGAAGAACGGGGTGTCCAGCCCTTGGCCGTCTCGGTGATCGGCTCGTTCGAGAGCTACTTTGCCGATAAGGAAATACCGCAGCCAGGGGAGGAAGAGAGCAGCACAGCCGAGACCACGACGCCCGTAGCCCCTACGACAGGGACCATCACACAGTCGCCGGATACGGCCCGCCTAGTCGTGATCGGCAGCGACTTCCTCAACGACACCGTGTTCACCATCTCATCACAGATGTCGATGGACCGCTATCTCAACAGCCTCCAGCTTGTGCAGAACACAGTGGATTGGTCGGTGGAAGATCTGGACCTGTTGGAGATCCGCACGCGCGGCACCTATGCGCGTGTGCTGGATTCGCTCACCGAGAACGAGCAATCTCTCTGGGAATTTGGCAACTACGCATTTGCCCTGCTGGCTCTGGTCGCCATCGGCGCGTGGTGGGCTACGCGGCGGCGATCTGAGCAGCCCATGCAGTTGAGTGGCCATGTCATCGAACCGACTGAAGTGGAGGTCTCCC
>CAZYQJ010000350.1:0-6034 GCA_964649925.1 uncultured Litorilinea sp. | reverse complement strand
CGCGGCCACAGCGCACCGCTGCGGATTGCCTCGTCGAACATGGTGACATAGAAGACGCTGTGACGGCCATCGTGCGCGCCGTAGAAGTAGCCTGGCGCGAAAAGGGGCGACAGTGCAAACAGGCTCAGCCCAAGCAGCAGCAACAGATAGGGGTTGAGGCGAAAGTGAATCGAACGCATAGCCCTGGCATAGTACATGGTGTGTGCCCGGCGCGCAAGTCGAAACCGTCGATGGCCCGATTTTAAGAGGGTCCGCTTCTGCTGACACCACTCATAGATCAAATCCTGACAGGCGGCGATTTCATGGATACACTGATGGGATACAACAGGCCAGCCCTATGGCTGATCGGCTTCATTGTGTTTATCAGCCGTAACAAGCCCTATATTAGCAAGGAGTTTGCATCATTCATGGAGAACGATACCCGGTTTTTCAACCAAAAAGAGCTGCGCGTCATTGGGCTGTCGCGCAGCGGGAATCACGCTATCATCAATTGGATTCTGAACCAGGCGCAGGGGCGCACCTGCTTCCTCAACTGTGTGGAAGGTAAGACCAACCCGTTTGTCAGCGCCAGACCGCTGGCGAGTGGGCTTCCCTATGAAGCCAACTATCCGGAATTTGACTGGGAACGCGAATGCTGTGGCGATTTTTTGCATAAGGATCTGCTTGTCTACAGCTATGAAGACAGCTTTCTGGGGCACACATGCCATCCCCTGTTTGAGCAGCACCATGACCGGTGGATGGGGCCCTCGCGGCAGCGCATGGACGTCTTGATCCTGCGCGACCCGTTCAACCTCTTTGCCAGCCGCAGGCGGGCCGAACTATCGTCGGTCTCGACACTGACGGCCATTCGCATCTGGAAGCAGCACGCGCGTGAGGCGCTTGGCGAGCGGCACTATCTCAATACGCCCAACCTGTGGATCTACTATAACCGCTGGGTGACCGATCGCGCCTACCGGCAGCAGATAGCGACCCGGCTAGGGCTGCGCTTCAGCGATGCGACGATTGACACCGTTCACAGCACGGGGGGAGGCAGTTCGTTTGATGGCGTGCGCTACAATGGCGCGGCCCGGCAGATGAAGGTGCTGGAACGCTGGAAGGTCTACCAGCACGATCCAGCCTATGTACGGATTTTCGACCCAGAATTGGTGATGTTGTCGCGGCGCATCGCGCTGTTGGCCGCCAGGCCCGTGGCGGGTGAGGCGGCGCGCGGGTGTGCCGGGGGGATGGAGTCGCCGGTCTATCAGATGGCCGCAGAAGAAGTCGGCAGCGTCATCCCTCCCTTTGCGCGCATGATGATCGACCCGGTAGGGCTGAGCAGTTAGCCCTGGCTCTTGGCAGGGCGTGGGAGGTTGGTCGTAGCAGGCTTGGCGCGCAACAGCGATCCGATGCTTGCAACCGCCAGGACAAGCAGTAGGGCAAACATGCCGACCAACGCCCACTGGCCCAGTTGGGCGAAATAGCCGGGGCTGACGATCACCGAGTACAGAAGCATACCGGATGCAAGGAGGTACGCCGATGCGGCCCAGGCCAGGTTGCGGAGCAGCGCCACGCCGCCGATGATCAGCCCTGCTGCGGTGATAAATTCACCTGCCAGGTGAAAGTAGATGCGAAAGGGTTCGCTCTGTAGCTCCGGCACCTGGCCTGTGGCGATGAAGAAGATCCATTGGCCTACCATTAGCAGGCCGACGACGATTCCGTACCAAGCCGCAAACCTCATAGTTTTCCTCCTTGACAGGCGTTGTCACGGCAGCATGATCGTTGGCGCAGGCAAGCACCGAGTGGGGCAGCGCGCTGTTCCTACGTCTTTACCTTAATACACCCCGCAGACAGCCATTCTTGCTGTCAAGGTAGGCGCCTTGCAGCGGGATCAGGGTGAATGGAGGTTGAGATGTACGGACTGAGTCTGGAAGCGCCCATCCAGCAGTTCGTGAGCTATCCGCAAGAACTCTTGTGTCACGAACGGTTTCGCCAGGGTGCAGTCTGCTCCCAATGACTGGGCCATCCGCAGAAACAGGGGCGCTGCATCATGGCCAAAGATGCCGCCTTCGCACATGGCGATGATTTTTACTTGGGGATGGCTGCGACGAAGCTCTGGAATAATCTCCAGCCCGTCGCCATCTGGGAGCAGGACTTCGACGGCACAGAGATCAACTGGGGTGTCATTGAGATATGTTAGTAGATCGCGCCCGCTATATACGCTCACGACTTGATGGCCGTAATGCTGTGCCAGGTCGCTAAGCGTATTCGACAGGTGAACGTCTGGATCGGCGATGAACATCGTTGCCATTGCAGAACTCAGTAGCTAGTACTTTCTATTGATGTGTTTTCTGCACGAAAATGCAGGTCGACATCAGAGTATAGAGGGTGTAAAACCGCTTGCCCAGGGACGTTTGTCGCAAAAGGAAGGCGGAATGGCCTGACAAATGTACAGGTGTATTGTCATTCAGCCAGTTCAACGGGCTCGCTGGAGGCATAGGCGATGTATCGGCGAGTGTACCAAGACAGCCTACCCTGATCTGTAGAGCAAAGGGCGTGCTGGCCTTCACTATGGAACGTACAGCCTTGATTATGCCCGCGCGCTCCCCGATCCACCGTGGCTTCATGATCTAGTTGTCATTTGTGGAATGGCGTACAACTGATTGCGCGAAAGGAGTAGAAGGCAATGTTGACCCGATGGGATCCCTTCCGAGAGATGGCAGGCATGCGTCAACAGATGGACCAACTGCTGAATGACTGGTTGAGCACAACTGGAGAAAGGGATGGCGGCTCCAACGGATGGCAGCGTCTGCCGTTGGATGTGAGCGAGGGTGATGACGCCTATATCGTGCGCGCATCCATCCCCGGTGTTAAGCCGGAGGAGCTGGAAATCAGCGTTCAGAACAATATGTTGACCATTCAAGGCGAAACCAAGAGCGAGGAGGAACGCCAGGGCGACCGTTGGCATCTGCGCGAACGACGCTTCGGTAAGTTCCAACGGACGATTGGGCTGCCCAACAATGTCAACCCCGATCAGATCGGCGCAACCTATGAAAACGGTGTGCTGACCTTATCGCTGCCCAAGAGCGAGGAAGCCAAGCCGCGGCGGATCAGCGTGCAGGGCGGCGGCCAGTCCACCATCGAAGGGCAGACCGGATAGCCCCACTGGACAATTAGATGGAGAATCAACCGATGCGCCTACGAATCGCGCCTTGTATGCCGGTCTATGTGACGGTAGCCGTCATCCTGTCGCTGTATATGGCCGCGTGTACGCCTGTCGAGCCACCCATTGCGCCCGTAGTCGAAGAGGGGGCAGCGGGTGAGAGCGAGGCGATCAACGTAACAGCTGTGCCCGACTCTGAACCGGACAGCGGCGTGTCAGCGGTTGAAGCGGGGAGACTGGCGCGTGGTCAGGCGTTGATCGATTGGGACTTTAGGAATCAAGACGGTGAGGTCTCCGGGGAGATTGAGGACTTCTTCGTGGAGATTGAGACAGGCCGGATCCCGTTTGTCATCGTCGAATATGGCGGCGTGCTCGACATCGGCGATAGAGAGATCGCCGTACCTTTGCGCGCGTTCGCATGGGGAAGCGAGGACGAGCTTGTGCTTAATCTGGACGAGCAAGCGTTGGCGACCTTCCCCGACCTGGGAGATGACTGGCCCGACTTTACCGACCCCGGTTGGGATGACGACGTGATGGCCTTCTGGAGCGAGACCGGCATCGATCCGGGTCGCGATAGCGAGGCAACGACCGGCCTGATTGTGTCGGCCTCGGACCTCATCAACGTCGCCATTGTGGATTTCGGGGCTGGCGGCGGGCTGGTGCAAGACGTGCTGATCGATCTGGCTGAGGGGCGAGCGGTCTATCTGCTGGTTGGCTTTGGCGCTAGCACACCTGTGAACGACCCACAGATCTTGCCGATGGGGATCTTTAGCGCTGAAGCGGTCGGCGATGAACTGCTGCTCAGGGGGGATGCCAGCCTGGAGAGCCTGGAAACCGCGCCCCGCTTCGACCTGGATCGCTATGATGGGGTGGCGCTGATGCCGCCTGAGTTTGGCCCCGAACTTGAGTCGCACTGGCGATAGGGTGGAGATTCGATGCCTGTCTATACGGGCGTCCGCTGCGAGGCCGTGTCTTGCGTGGACGGTGCGGCGGATGTAGGACATCTATGCCGGGAGGTACATGATGCAGTATGAGCAATTTGTAGGTCAGGTTCAAAATCGCGGCCGTATGGCCTCGCAGGGAGAGGCCGTGCGCGCCATTTGCGCAACATTAGAGACGCTCGGCGAACGCCTGGCGGACGGTGAACGCCCACATCTGGAGTCTCAACTGCCGTCGGGCATAGGGGCTTATCTGCGTCTGGCCCATCAACAGGAGCGGTTTGGCCTGCAAGAGTTTTTCCATCGGGTGGCGAAGCGAGAAGGGGGAGGCGTCGATGTGCCTGACGCGGCCCATCATGCCCGGACCGTGTTCGAGGTACTGCAGGAAGCGGTGACGCCGGGGCAGTTGCAGCATGTCCGCGATGCGCTGCCGGATGAATATGTGCCCCTTTTCGAGTCTGATAGTCAGGGCGAGATGGATCTCAAGCGGTAGCTACGCCCGCGCCATCCTTGCCATACTGCCAGCATCTGGACAGACACAGAACCGCCCAGCATCCGTACTGGGCGGTTTTGATTTGTGGAGCGGGGGATGGCGGTTCCAGAATGTGCAGCGGGAAAACCGCTTTAGCGTAGGATGCAAGGAACGGGTTGCGTTCTGGGGCAATGGGGGTATACTGAAACCTGTTGTGGCGGCACGGATGACACGGCCGCGAGCCTTGCCTGAAGGCTTGTCTGCGATCCCCATATCTCCATCTATGGCAATGGTCCACCCATCTATCAATCACCGGGGGACTGCAACCGACAAGGGAGTCACCTATGCGACGCACTTCGATGCGGGCGATTTTGTTGGTCATCGGCCTCTTGCTGTTGGCAGCATGTGGCCGCAGCCGCCCGACGCTCATACCGCTTCCCAGTCCGACATCCACACCAGTGCCCGTTGCTGTCGAACCGCAGGTGACTGCGGCCCCTGCCACAGAGGCCGCGCCGGAGACACCCACCACGGAGCCTGTTGCAACGGAAACCGACGCGGCTGCGCCAGAAGCGGAAGAAGCCGCAGTAGGGACAGTGCCAGAAGGGACCGAGGACTCGGCAGCATCCGGCACGGAGCCGTCACGCGTGGGCGGCCGCGCCATGGAAGCTACAGCGGAGGCGACCACACCCGAATCTGAAGCCGTGACGGACACGGAAGCGGTGGAGACCCCTACGCCAGCGGCAACGGCCACGTCCGAACCGACCGCCACGCCGGAACCCACCGCGACCTCGGAGCCAACCGCTACGCCCGAACCGACGGCAACGGCTACTTCAGAGCCAACTGCCACCCCTGAGTCGACCGCCACTCCTGAGCCGACCGCTACACCCGAACCGACGGCGACGGCCACGCGCACGGCCTCGCCGACCCCTGAACCGACTGCAACGCCCGCGCCCACGGCTACCCCCACGCGACAGCCCACGGCTACGCCCATGCCTACCCCGACCCCTTCGCCTGTGCCGACCGTGGCGCGGCGTACGATTCCCCTGCCAACGGATCTGTCGGGGCAGGTCGAGGTGGTAGACGGCCAGCCGCTGCATACACTGTTGGGGCGCGCGGTCTCGCCTGTGGCCGAACTCGCCCCTGACGGCAGCCGGGTGGCATGGCTTGATGCAGCCCAGACCGGGCAGCCCGCCCAACTCTGTCTCTATGCCCTATCGGATGTGGATGACGGTGACTGCTATGATGTGCCGGAGGCCTTTTCGGGGATTCCATACCGGCTGGCCTGGTCGCCGGATGGGGCATGGCTGGCGTTTAGCGAAGACCCAGCCGCCCAGGCGTTAGAGAGCGACCTCTGGGTATTTGAGGTGGGGACTCAGACCTTTACCAACCTGACTGATGACCGCGTGACTGGCCCCGTGGCCGAGGTAGATTCGGCGGCGTATACACTGGACTATCTGCCGCTTTGGGACCCGGCCACCGATCAAC
>CAZYQJ010000349.1:0-6036 GCA_964649925.1 uncultured Litorilinea sp. | reverse complement strand
TGCCGCTCGACGTGATCGTCGAAGCCACCGGCATCCCGGAAGCGGGGGCGCGCCATGCCCAGGCCGCCATCGAACAGGGCAAACATGTCGTGATGGTCAACAAGGAAACGGATGTCTCTGTGGGGCCGATCCTCAAGCATCTCGCCGATCGCGCCGGGGTGGTCTATGCTCACGCCGACGGCGACCAGCACGGGCTGCTGATCGCCCTGATCCAGTGGGCGCGTGAACTGGGGCTGGAGGTGTTGTGTGCGGGCAAATCGCGCGACATCGAATTTGTCTACACACCCGCCGCGCGTGAGGCGCGCGACGAACACACGGCGATCTCCCTGAGTGAAGAGGCCGCGCGCTGGCTGCAGCCGATCCCGCCGGGAGAGGCGGCGCGTTATGTCGCGGCCCGCCGCGACGCGCTGGCCGCGCTCGAACAGGTGGGCGGCTTTGACCTGACCGAGATGGCGATTGTCGCCAACGCCAGCGGGCTGCCCGTGGACGTGGAAACGCTGCACTGCCCGGCCCTACGCACGTCTGAAATCCCGCGGGTCCTTTGCCCGCAGAGCGAAGGCGGCATCCTCTCCCAAAGCGGCGTCGTGGACGCGGTGACCTCGCTGCATTACCCCGAAGAAGCGGGGCTGGGCGGCGGCGTCTTTATGGTGGTGAGTTGCGCCAGCGAGTATGCGCGCCACATCCTCGCCACCAAGGGCTGTCTCACCAACCCGCAGGGAACCGCCGCGCTCATCTACCGGCCCTATCACCTTTGCGGGGTGGAGACGCCCATTTCGATGATCTGTGCTGGTGTGTTGGGGATTGGGACAGGGGCCATCGACTTCCACCCGCATGTCGACCTGTGTATGCGGGCGGCGCGCGACCTGAAGGCAGGTGAGACGCTCGGCAACGACCACAGCCCTGACTTGCACGCGATCATCCGTCCGGCCTCTGCGCTGGCGGCGGGTGCGCCCCTGCCGCTGCACTTGGGCAGCGGTCATACCCTGCGCGTCGACGTCCCAGCCGGGACGCTGCTGACCGTGGAGATGGTCGATCCGCCTAGCGAATCCGCCCTGTGGGATCTGCGCCGCCAGCAGGACAAAACGTTTCACGTCGCGAGCGCACAGACAGCTTAAAATACAGCCGGGTTGACAGTTCATAGTCCGGGTACAGGACTTGTTTTGCCGGCTAACTGCCTCGCATGCGTGCTATGCTACGCAAACGGGCTGTGCTACAATAGTTCAATACGACACCGCAGTTCAACGCAACACCGCTGTTGCTGAATCCCCCATTACAAACCTGCCCATCCATACTGCTGGCCACCCTGTCGCCTGCGCTGGGCAGGTCATAGGTATTTGTACCGTTAACTGATCCGATTTCCTTATCTGAAGGAGCCGATGGCCTATGCGTCCGACTACCGTTGTTCCATCTCATCGTGCCTGGTTGGCACTCATCTTGCTCGTCGCTTTGGTCATGAGCGCGTGTTCGGCCCCGGCTGAACCGGCTTCCCCTGCAGGAGAGGCCCCGGCTGCGGAGGAAGCCGCTGAAGAATCCGCCGCTGTTCCCGCCGCTGAAGGCGGGACCTTGGTCATCGCCCGGCCTACCGATGCCGTCGGTCTCGACCCCAAGGTAGAAACCACGTCACCCGGCAACTGGGTCATGACCAACATCTATGAAAACCTGGTCAAGCTCGACGCTGATATGACCTTCCAGCCCGAACTGGCCGAAAGTTGGGAACAGGTGGATTCGGATCGCTGGCGCTTCCATCTGCGCCAGGGTGTTAAGTTCCACGACGGCACCGACTTCACCGCCGATGACGTCAAGTTCAGCATCGAACGCATCAAGAACCCGGACGATCCCGGTCGAGCCGCCAGCAACCTGGCCGCCATCATCGCCATCGAGGTCGTGGACGATTACACCGTGGACATTGTGACGGATGGCCCCTATGGCCCGCTGCTCAACATCATGTCGCTGGTCTATGCAACCGGCATCGTCAGCCCGGAAGCGGTGGAGCAGTACGGCGACGACTTCACACGCAATCCGGTCGGCACTGGCCCCTTCCGCTTTGTGGAATGGAGCACCAACGACCAGATTGTAATCGAGCGCAACCCCGACTATTGGGGTGAACCGGCCAAACTGGAGCAAGTGGTTTACCGGGTCATCCCTGAAGAGAGCGCACGCATGTTGGCGCTGGATACGGGCGAGGTTCATATGGTCATGGCCCCGGCCCCGTCCATGATCGAGGTCTATCGCGACGACCCCAATTACACCATCCACGAAACGCCCGGTGTCCGCATTATCTGGTTTGGGATGATGACGGCCCGCGAACCGTTGAACGATGTACGGGTGCGCCAGGCGTTGAACTTCGGCGTAGACCGGCAGTCTATTCTAGACAACGTGCTGGAGGGGATGGGGTATCTGCCCGAAGCCCTGATCTCGCCATCGGTCTTTGGCTTCACCGATACCAGCGAAGCCTTTGTCTATGACCCAGATCAGGCCGCCGCGCTCCTGGAAGAAGCCGGTTGGGTGGACAGTGACGGCGACGGCATCCGCGACAAAGACGGCGAACCGCTGACCCTGCTCCACTATGGCACGCGTGGCCGTTACCTCAAGGACGCCGAGATCGCCGAAGCCTACCAGGCCGCCATGCGCGAACTGGGTGTGGACATCCAACTGGAAGTGCTGGAATGGGGCACACTCTTCGATATGTTGCGCCAGCCCGACATGCCCGCCGACCTCTTCACCCTGGGCTGGTCCACGGCTACCGGTGATGCGGACTACACGCTGGGGCCGGTCTTTGGTTCGGAGAACATCCCGCCCACGGGCTGGAACTCGTTTGAGTATCAGAACCCCGAATTTGATGCGTTGGTGGACCAGGCAGGTATGACCACTGACCCCGACGAGCGCGCCGACCTCTATGCCCAGGCACTGCAAATCCTGGCGGAGGACGTGCCGGTCGTGCCTATCTATAACAGCAAAGAAGTCATCGTCACCAGCGCCGACGTGCAGGGTTTTACCATTCACCCGATTGACTACTACCTCTGGCTGAATTCGGTGTCGCTGGCCGAATAGTCTCGCTTCGATCCCGTTCCCTGGACAGCCCGTGTGGGCTGTCCAGGGCTATGTTTGAGAACATTTTATGCTCCGCTATATCACCACCCGGCTCTTAGCGATGATCCCCGTCTTGTTGGGGATCATCTTCGTCACCATGCTGACGCTGGACCTAATCCCCGGCGACCCAGTGGCGTTGATGCTGGGAGAAAACGCCCGCCCCGAACAGGTGGCCGCGCTGCGCGAAAACCTGGGGCTGGATGACCCGCTGCTGGTGCGCTATGTCACCTATATCGGCAATGTGCTCCGCGGCGACCTGGGCCGCTCGATCCGCCAGGGGACGCCGGTTATCGACGAGATCGCCGCGGTCTGGCCGAATACGCTGCAACTGACGCTGGCGTCAATGGCGTTAGCCGTAGTTGCCGGATTGGCCAGCGGCGCACTCTCCGCCCTGTATCCCAACAGCATCACCGATGGCATCGTGCGGCTGCTGGCGTTGGTCGGCCTCTCCATGCCTGTCTTCTGGCTGGGGCTGGTGCTGATCTACCTCTTTGGTTACTATTTCCGCCTCTTTCCGGTGGGCGGCACAGGCACATGGCGGCATTTGGTGCTGCCCTCGCTGGCGTTGGCCGCGCCCAGCGTCGCCATCATTTCGCGCATGACCCGCTCGACCATGCTCGAAATCATGCGCGAGGACTATGTACGCACGGCGCGCGCCAAAGGGTTGAGTGCGCGGCGCATTGTCTGGCGTCATGTGCTGCGGAATTCGCTGATTCCGGTCATCACCGTCATCGGCCTTCAGTTCGGCCAACTGATGGGCGGCGCGGTGTTGACCGAGACTGTCTTTGCCTGGCCCGGTTTGGGCAGGCTCATGGTCCAGGCCATCTTCTCGCGCGACTATATCTTGTTACAGGGTGCGGTATTGGTGCTGGCGTTAAGCTTTGTCGTGATCAATACACTAGTGGATATCTCCTATGCCTACATTGACCCGCGCGTCAGCCGATAAGCAGATTGTCCAGCCGACCGGCCAGCTATCCCTGGAGACGCCCACGCGCCCGCGCTCGTCGATCAAGGATATGTTGCGCCGTTTTGCGCGCAACCGGCTGGCGGTGTTGGGCATGGTGATCGTGACCGCGCTGTGCGCCGCCGCGCTCTTTGCCCCCTGGCTTGCGCCTGCCGACCCGGCGGAACAACATCTAGACGATAAGCGGATGCTGCCCACTGTGGAATATCCCCTGGGGGCCGACGAATTTGGACGCGACATTCTCAGCCGCATCATCTATGGGGCACGCGTGGCGCTCTTTGTGGCCGTGGTCGCCGTCGCCATCGCGCTGGTGTTGGGGGGCACGCTGGGGCTGATTGCCGCCTATGTCGGGGGATGGGTGGAGACGATCATCATGGGGGCTGTGGATATCCTGCTCTCGTTTCCCTACCTGTTACTGGCGATCGCGGTTGTGGCGGCGTTGGGGACCGGTGTCACCAATACCACGCTGGCCGTGGGCATTTGGGCCGCGCCGGGGTTTGCGCGCGTCACGCGCAGCCAGGTGTTGTCGATCAAAAACCGGGAATATATGACCGCGGCGCAGGCCATTGGCGTTTCGCCGTGGCGGGTAGTCACCCGTCACATCCTGCCCAACGCCATCCCGCCGATCATCGTCTTTGCCAGCCTGTACATGGCGAACGCCATTTTATTGGAGGCCTCACTCAGCTTTTTGGGGTTGGGTGTCCAGCCGCCCATGCCGTCGTGGGGGTTGATGGTTTCCAGCGGGCGTGACTTTTTGCGCGTCGCCCCCCATGTCGCCACCTTCCCCGGGCTGGCGATCATGCTTGCCGTGCTCGGGTTCAACCTGCTCGGCGACGGTCTGCGCGACGCGCTGGATCCGACGCTCCGCGGCAAACTATAAGGGAATGCATGACGCTTTCATGACCACGGTTGTCAGGCAGAGTGCCCGACCTACATGTATCGATATTCGTAGGTCAGGCTTGTAGCCTGCCCAATCAGACTGGATAGGATTCTCTATGTCCGACACACTATCCCTCGATGCCGCCGAACGCGCCTTGATCGACCAAATCTCGCGCCAACGGCTCTGGGATACCAACGCGGCCATCGCTCAATGGGAGCGCACATCGGGCACGCAGGAAGAACGCGCCGCCTTTGACTATGTGCGCGATCTGCTGGACGGCTATGGGCTGCGTACCACCCTCCTGGAACACCCTGCCCTGATCAGCTATCCCGTCGACGCCAACCTTTGGCTCTTGGATGCAGCGGGCAGCGTAGCCGCAGCGTTCGCCTGTCTAGGCGCAGCCTACAGCGCCAGCGTGGATGCGCTTGAAGCCGAAGTCGTAGATCTGGGCTTTGGCACGCCGCAAGACTATGCGCGCCAGGATGTGACAGGCAAGGTCGTACTGATCAACGGGCTGGCAACGCCTACCGCCCTCTATGACGCCGAGCGCGCCGGTGCGGTGGGCGCTATCTTTATCAACGACGACCATCTGCACTACATGATTGTCAGCACGATCTGGGGCACGCCTACCCCATCTTCTGCCGAGCGCATCCCCGCCATCCCGGCCATTTCAGTGGTGGCGCAAGACGGGCACGCCCTGCGCGCCCGGACCGCCCAGGGGCCGGTGCGCGTACGCATCCGCAGCCAGGTCTTTATGGACTGGGTGCAGACGCCCATCCTCCTGGCCGAACTGGACGGGCAGCAGAGCGACGACTTTGTCCTCTTCAGCGGCCATCTCGATTCGTGGGAGGTGGGCGCGATGGACAACGGCAGCGCCAACGCCACCATGATCGAAGTGGCGCGGCTGCTGGCGAGCGCGCGCGACCAGCTCTATCGCGGGCTGCGGCTGGCCTTCTGGAGCGGTCACAGCCACGGGCGCTATTCCGGATCCACCTGGTACGCCGATACCCATTGGGAAGAACTCTACGACCGCTGCGCCGTCCATGTGAACATCGACTCCACCGGCGCACGCGGCGCGACCGACTACTCCGTTTTTCCCGCC
>CAZYQJ010000348.1:0-6037 GCA_964649925.1 uncultured Litorilinea sp. | reverse complement strand
GGGAGAGCCGCCCGTAAGCATCCCGCTGCAAACGTGGGTATTTCCATAACAGGCCGGGGAGAACCAGCCAGGAGGCAGGTGTATGGAGACGGTTGTCCGGGTAACGATTGTCTATGTGTTCATCATGGTCGGGCTGCGCATCTTGGGCAAGCGCGAGTTCGGCCAGATGTCCCCGCTCGAACTGTTGACCTTGCTGCTCATCCCTGAACTGGTTTCTCAGGCGCTGGTCGGCGAGGATTTCTCGCTGACCAACGGGCTGGTAGGCATTGCGACGCTGTTTATCCTCACCTATCTCACATCGCTGGCGGCCCATCGCAGCCAGCGCGTCGAAGCCGTGATCGGCAGTTCGCCAAGTGTCCTGGTGGCGCATGGGGAGTTTCAGGTTGATACGATGAACCTGGAGCGCGTCACCCCGGACGAGGTGTTCAATGAGATGCATCATGTGGGGCTGGAACGGCTGGATCAAGTGCGTTGGGCCGTTCTGGAATCAGACGGGCAGATCGCCGTGATCCCCGAAGAACAGCCCCTGCCGGTTCAGCGCAAAAAGGAGCAGGCTGTCCATTGAGGCGAGCTTTAGACGTTTGTCTCCATCTGATCCGGGTGTCTGGCCAACGTCTTGGAGTATGGGCAAGCAGCGTCTGCCCTGCTGCCAACAACGCCGACCGCTATCCAATTTCACCCATCGGAGGGCATCGCGCCGGATGTGACCGTGACCGTTGGACTGGCGCGCAACGTCTGCAGGACAACACAGTAGCGTTCGGTCAGGCGCAGCAGCGTGGCGATCTGTTCTGCGTCGGCGTCGGTGTCCAGCGTAAAGTGCAGCCGGATGGCCTGAAACCCCACCGGCGCTTCTTTGGACACACCTAACGTACCGCGAAAGTCCAGATCGCCTTCGGCGGTGACCACCGCGTCACGCAGCGCGATGCCAAGCGCCGTCGCCACGGCGTTGAGCGTCACCCCGGCGCAAGCGGCCAAGGCTTCGAGCAGCATATCGCCTGAACAGGCTGCCAGCCCGTTGCCCCCGGTCGCCGGGTGTAGACCCGCTGCGACTAGCCCTTTACCGGTTTCGATCTTGCAGGTGACGCCTTCGCCAATGCGTCCCTGGGCGCGCAGGGTGATGAGGGCAGCTTGCGGGGTCGCGCGATATTTCTCCTTGAGCGGCGCTTGCAGCGCCCGGAGATCGGTGGAATTCATGCATCCTCCTTTGTGAGTGGTGGTTGGTCAGCCCTGGCCTCATTATACCATTGCCAGTCGCGCCGTCGCGGCCCAGCGGCAGCGGCCAAGCTAGGATGTACACCGCTTATGGGCGGGTGTATACTGTCAGCATGCGCCAGAATCCGCACGGCGTATGCAATTCCCTATTCAAGGAGTCATACCTATGAAACCAGCGAGGAGGACTTGGCCCCAAGCCACAGGCCGAGGTCACAGGCGCATCGCCTGGATCGCGCTGCTGCTCTGGCTTCTGATTGCCGCGGGGTGCCAGCCCGTCCAGGAATCGCGCTGGGAGGAGGCCCAGGCGGCGACCGAGGGTCAGCAGATCGCATCCGAGGGGGACGTGGTGCGTGGCGGGGAACTGAACCGCTTCTTCCCTGAAGAACGTGACCCCTTTACGCTCACCTTTCTGCAGGAAAAAGAGGGCTTTGCCGAAGCGGCGTTGGAATTTGAGGGCGAGGAAGTGGCGACCCTCTCTATCTCTGACACGGCCAACAACCCCAGCGCTCGTGACAAGTTCGCCGACAGCAACCGCGATCTGGACGGGTATCCGCTGGCCGCGGTCGGCAGTCGCGGCAGTGCCATCCTGGTCGCAGACCGTTTCCAGGTGCAGGCGCGCTCGACCGCGGACGACTTTGCGGAGAGTGACCGGACGGACTGGCTGTTGGAGTTCGACCTGGACGGGTTAGCGTCTCTGGCAGACTGACAAAACCGGCTGCGGGGCAGCCCCTTCTGTCTACCCGATGGGTCAGCGCAGAGCTTTGTGGATGATAAGGAGCACGTCGATGGCACGCACAGAACCGATCTATAAACTGGTGGATGAACTGCCCACGCGCTCAATCACGGTGCGCGTGTTGAACGCATTGGACTTTGTGGCCCCTGGCGAGTGGGAGAACCTGGTAGGCTTTACCGAAACCATCGAGGCCGTGACCGGCGAAACCGATGACGCCCTTGTGCAAAAGATCGGCGAACGGGCCATCGCCCTGTTCAACGACCGCAGCCAGGGCTACCGCCGCGCCATGTCGCTGTATACCACCGTAGACCGGGTGGACCGGCTGGCGATCGGCCCGCTGGCTATGGTCAATACCGCGGGGGCGCAAATCCGTTGGCTGCGTTTTCTAAACCGCTTCACACCCAAGGCCGAACCGCTGCAAGGGTTGGACCTGGCGCTTAAGACGGTGGCGGAGTTGGCCGCCTTCTGCCTGATCAACGGCATCCCCGGCGACAGCATTGGCGACTTTGCCAAATCGCTGCGTACCTACAGCAAGGAATCGGCCATACGCATGTCTGCGCTGGTGGCGTTGGATGGTGTGCTACCGCTCGGCCCCAACTTCCTGGAGAGCGCCGCCAATACGCTGCGCGGCACCAAACCCGACGAACTCGCCCAGAACAAGTTCTATCGAGGCATCGCCAAGTTTTTGCCCGGCGGGTCTGAGTTTAGCCAGGGGCGTCAGGCGCAGGCCAGCGCAACGACCAGCAAATACAGCCCGCGCGGCGGAGGCCGTCGCGCCGCTGCGACCACATCCCGCTATGGCGGCGACACCAAGAGCCATCTTGGCTTTGTGCAGGACAGCTTTGGCGAGGTGCGGGGCTGGATGGCCGACCTGGTGGACCGCACGCAGTTGACCCGCGAGAAACTAGCCGATAAACTCTCCGGCGTGGTGGAGGTGACGGATACGTCGCTTGATTACCTGTCCGCCTTTTTGGACATGAGCACCAACTACTTTGAACACACGGGGACCCAGACCCTGGCGCGGCGGCTGATCGAGCGCGCCGTCCACGAAATCTAAGGGCCGCAATCTAGACCGCGATCCACTCGTTTGGAGATACTAGGAGTATGCAATCCCTTATCTTTACACCGGTGACAGAACTGGCTGCTGCCATCCAGGCGCGGGAGATTTCGGCTCTGGAAGTGGTCGATACCTTTCTGGCGCGCATCGAGCAGGTGGACCCGCATATCAACGCCGTGGTGCAGCTTGCCCCGGAAGCGCGCAGCCAGGCGCGCCAAGCCGATGCCGATCTGGCCCAGGGCATCTACTATGGCCCGCTGCATGGTGTCCCGTTCACCGTCAAGGACATCTTTGACACAGCAGAGTTTACCACGGTGCTGGATCGACAGTTGCGGCGGCGCGCCTACCCGCGCCGCGATGCCACGGTGGTCGAACGGCTGCGGCGGGCCGGGGCCATCCTCATTGCCAAGACCAACTGCCCGCCCAATGGCAGCGGCAACGACACCGAAAATGCCCTCACCGGGCGCACCGTCCACCCGCATGACCCCACCTATACACCGGGAGGAAGCAGCGGAGGCGAGGCCGCGCTGATCGCCGCGGGCGGTTCTCCCTTTGGTCTGGGCAGCGATACCAGCGGCGGGCTGCGCGTCCCCAGCCATTACTGCGGCGTGCCTGCGATCAAGCCCACGGCGGGCCGCGTGCCCAACACAGGGGCCTATGCGCTGCCCGGCGGGCTGACCGACATGCGCACCCAGATCGGCCCGCTGGCGCGCACCGTGGATGACCTGGCGTTGATCCTGCCCCTGATCGCAGGGCCGGATGACGCCGATTCCGGCGTGGCCCCTGTGCCGTGGCGCAACCCGGCTGCGGTGCGGATCGGCCAACTGCGCGCGGCCTACTTTACCCAGGATCCGGCCTCCCCGGTGACGCCCGAAATCGCTGAGGCTGTGGGCGCAGCCGCGCAAGCCCTGGCGCGCGCCGGGGTACATGTGGAGGAGGCGCGCCCGCCGGACCTGATCGAAGCGGCGCGCCAGATTGACGGAGCCTGGCAAGATCGCGCTGGCGCGTCAGGCCGTACCACGGTGGAACTCTTTACACTGTGGGATGACTACCGCACCTTTATGCTGGGCTTTATGGCGGACTACGATGCACTGATCTGCCCGGCGGGTCAGCACCCTGCGCCGCCCTATCGCGAGCGCGACCCGCTGCGGTTTGACTATACTATCCCCTTTAGCCTGACCGGGTATCCTGCCGTCGTGGTGCGCGTGGGCACAACCCCGGACGGTCTGCCGATAGGCGTGCAGGTGGTAGGCAAGCCGTGGCGGGAGGATATTGCGTTGGTGTTGGCGCGGCAGTTGGAAGAAGAATTCGGGGAAAAAATAAACCCGCCATTGGGGTGAATGGCGGGTGAAGAACCTGCGTCAGGCGGCGCGCTGCCGCTGGGCACAGGCGGCTGTGTCGCCGGGCATTTCGGCTGCCTGGGGGTCGGGCAGGTTCAATTCGGCGGCCAGGTCGGGGCAGCACACCCAAAGCCAGGTGCGCGCCTCTTGGCGCAGGGCCGGGTCGTCATTCTGTTGCGCATCGCGCACGGCCCGCCCGATGGCGCTGTGCGCCTGCTTTACAAGCATCGTGTCCATAATAGTCTCCACCCAGGTATCACCCCAGTTGTTATCAAAGCGTTTCATCTAGAGCGGGATATCGGCCAGGAGCGACCCCTGGATCGGGTCGTCTTCCAGATCGTCGGCGTAGCTATCCGGCCCCAGGAATTTGAGCGTGTGCGCAGTGACATCCAGTGTTGCAGCTGGTTCGCCGCGCCGGTCCAGATAGATGTAGGGCGGCTTGATTTCGCCCACGACCAAGACCTGGCGGCCCTGGCGCAGATAGCTGGCAGCCACTTCGGCCTGCCGCCGCCAGGTTGTGACGCGGAACCAGGTGGTCTGCTGCGCCGGTTCGCCTGCGGCGTTTGTCCACTCTTTGCTGACCGCCAGGCGAAAAGTACACACCGGCACATCGTCGGCGGTATAGCGCAGTTCGGGGTCATCCCCCAGCCAGCCAACCAATACCACTTGCTGATACATGGCGTTCCTGCTTTCTAGACGCGTCCTTCCGCGACGGGCGCAGGAGGACGGCGAGGTAACCGCCCCCCTGCCCGTCTGGATCAAGCGACGGCCCGCTGCTGCTTGAGCTTCTTCAAGCCGTCGATCAGCTTCTGGATCTGCTCGCTGGTGAGTTCACCGGCTTCCGTGGCCTTGCCGCCGGAGACACGCTGCACATTGCGGCGGCGCACCTGATCCCACTGGTCGCCGTAGAGTTCACGCCCCATGGCCTCGAACTCGCGGCGCAGCGGCTCCGGTACATGGTTCTCCTCCGGCAGATCGTCCACCTCCACGAAGGCCTCGCTGCCGTTGCCGTTCTCCTGGCTGCGGCGGTAGTGCTGCACCAGGATGCTCAACAGCTTGGCCTTGGCCGGTTCGGTGAACTGTTTGCGCTCGCTGTCATACTCCGCCCAGACGCTGGGCAGGTTGTAGAGGTAGCGGCCAAGGCCGAACATGGCGCACGCTCGCTTAAAGGCCTGCGCTTCGGTGGCCGTACCGGCGATCTCGCTGCGTTCGCTCTGCGCATCCGGCTCGCCCGTGCTGGAGCGTGTGACGCCGTAGATGGTCAGGTTGCAGACAATGCGATCACCCCAGGGGGTGTAGCTCACGGCCCAGTTGGCCCCGCATACCTCGTCGAGGCGGTTCTGGTAGGCGCGCAGGTCGGCATAGGCGAGGGCCAACGCCTTGTTGCCGCTCTTCGCCACGGCCCCCGGCTTCCAGGTCACCGCTGTGGGGTGGAAGGGCTTGCGCAGCTCGACCATAGCCTTGCCCAGCATCTCGCTGTTGTACCGCTCCCGGTCAAAGCGCTCCTGCTCTTGGCGGGCTGTGTTCTCGGTTTCCTGATCAGTTGTCTTCTTTGTCATCTTGCTTCTACTCGCAGACCGCCGTTTGCTGGTGGTTGCCTTTTTTGTTTCCTCGTTGGCGGTTTCATCGCTGGCCGGGTTGCGATCCGCGGCATCGTTCCGGGTCTCATTGGCATCAGTCTCTGCATTGACTAGG
>CAZYQJ010000347.1:0-6045 GCA_964649925.1 uncultured Litorilinea sp. | reverse complement strand
GGCCAGGATGAATGGCCGGGCTGATTGCCACCACCTTCTGCAAATTGGGGATCGGGTAATCGCTCTGAGCAATCGCCACACGCAGCGCAAAATTCCCCCCCATCGAAGGCCCCACCAGATAGACGGGCTTGTCCCCGGCCATTTCAGCCACGCGCCGCACCGCTGTCACGGTCTCGTCGAGCAGCGTCCCCAGAAACAACCCGCGGTTTAGCCCCTGCGCGATCACCTGGAGAGCCGGACCGTGGTCGCGTAGGTTGAGACGAAACACGTCATACCCTGCTTCCACAAAGGCATCGGCCATCACCAGGTTGTGGACGACATGGCTGCTGCCCTCCCACCCATGCAGTGAGATCACCAGCCCCCGGCTTGGGCCCTGTGTCCGCCGCCGGTCGTAATACCCCAGGAGCCGCACCGTGGCCTCATGGCCGGTTTGGTCGGGGCCGCCGTCCACGATCACGGGCGACTCTTGCTCACGCAGCGCCAACACCCGGCGCGGGCGATAGCGCGAGAGAAGCGTCTGTACGCGCCCGTCATATAGAACTCGATGCGGCTGAAACGGAGTGGTCGCCAATCGTGGGCTGCACCGCTCGGCGACCTGCTCAATATGCGAGCCGTGCATTATCAACCCCCTTACCTTTGACTCCTATCTTGAATTGCACCCTGCGCTGCATTACGTTACAATTTCGCCATTCAGAGTGTGGTTTTGCTTGTTCCGGTTAGAACAAGTCTACTACGAATCCGACTCACACACGGTAATCCGATCCGCCAGTGTGCCTCTGATCGAGCACCGGGCAGCAAGCGGAGCCTTTGGCGCACACAGAGAGCCAAACATCTTTCCTGGACATTGACTCATGTTGAATCGCAGCAACGGAGCCGAACCGACTGACCTGTCAATCCATGCTCCTTCCACGACAGGGCCTGCCCTGTCCACCCCATTTGCAGATCGCATCGATGCCCTGTGGGATCGCATCGAGGACGCGAAGGCGCAGGATCTATACTATTATCTCCAACCTGTGGACGAGTTGGAAGGCCCGTGGGTCTCCACGCGCGGCCAGCGCAAGCTCATGTTTGCCACCTACAGCTATCTGGGCCTGCTCGACCACCCGCGCATTATCGCCGCCGCCAAAGACGCACTGGACCGCTACGGCGCAGGAACCCACGGCGTCCGGCTGCTGGGTGGCAACCTCGACCTCCATACGCAACTGGAGACACGCATCGCCCAATTCACCGGCTGCGAAGACGCCGTCGTGTTCAGCAGCGGCTATGTGACCAACCTGGCCACGATCAGCACCCTGATTGGCCGGGGTGACTGGGTGATCTCCGATCGCTGGAACCATGCCAGCATCGTGGACGGCTGTCGCCTGGCCCAAGGCGTGTTCAAGCGCTTTCGACACAACGACATGGCCGACCTCGAACGCGTCTTACGCAGCGCGCCCGCGTCGGCCAACAAGTTGATCGTGGCCGATGCCGTCTTTAGCATGGACGGCGACATTTTCAACCTGCCCGCTGCCGTCGACCTGTGCCGCGCCTACAACGCCTGGCTGATGGTAGACGAAGCGCACAGCCTCGGCGTCCTGGGCAGCAGCGGGCGCGGCATCGAAGAACACTATGCCCTCCCCGGCGTCATCGACATCAAGATGGGCACGCTCAGCAAGACCATCCCCGGCGTGGGCGGCTATATCGCAGGCAGCCGCCGCCTGGTCAACTACCTGCGCCATGCGGCCCGTGGGTTCATCTTTAGCGCCGCCCTGCCGCCTGCCGTGAGCGCCGCGGCGCTGACCGCCTTCGACGTGATTGAAGAAGAAGGGGTTGAGCGCAACCGTATCCTGCGCCGCAACGTGGACTATTTCATCCACGGTCTCAAGGCCGCGGGCTTTGACACCGGCTTGACTTGTACGCCGATTGTCCCCATCATGGTCCATACCGAAGAACGGGCGCTTGCCATGACCAAGTACTGCCAGGATCATGGCGTCTTTGTGCTGCCCGCGCTGCCGCCTGCCGTTCCGGAAGGTGCGGCCCGGCTGCGCGCCAATGTCACCGCTGCACATACCATGGACGACATCGACTTTGCCCTGACGGTCTTTATCGAATCCGGGCGCGCCACGGGTCTGATCTAGCCCATGAAGCGCGTCGTGTCCATCAGTCTAGGCAACAGCCGCCGCAACGCAGCCATCGAGACCACCATCCTGGATACGCCTATCTGTCTCGAACGAATCGGCGTGGATGGCGATCTGGCTGCGGCGCGGCGTCTTTTCCAGCAACTGGATGGCCAGGTGGATGCGTTTGGCGTCGGCGGCGCAGACCTGGCCCTCATCCTCGACGGCCGCGCCTACCCCCTGCGCTCGGTCACCCCATTGGTGTCCGGCCTGACAACGCCTGCCGTGGATGGCGGCAACCTGCGCCAAGTGGTCGAGCGTGCCCTGCCCGCGCAACTGGATCACCTCCTGCCGCAGCCGGTGACCGACCGCCGCGTCTTTATCTGCACCGCGGTGGCCCGCTATGATCTGGCCGCAGGCTTCGCCGCCGCTGGGTATGAATCACTCTACGGTGACCTCGGTATGGGGCTTGGCCTGCCCATCCCCGTCCGCAGCCTGGGCACGTTGCGTCTGCTGGCGCGGCTGCTCCTGCCCATCATGACACGGCTGCCCTTCCACTGGCTCTATCCCACCGGCAGCGCCCAAGACAAGATCACCCCGCACTTTGGCGACTGGTACGCCTGGGCTGGCGTCATCGCCGATGACTTCCATTACATCAAGAAGCACCTCCCCGACCGGCTGGATGGCAAAGTCATCGTCACCAATACCACCACTCCGGCAGATATTGCACTCCTGCGTGATCGTGGTGTACGCTATCTGTGTACAACCACCCCTCGGCTGGATGGCCGCACCTTCGGGACCAACGTGATCGAGGCAGCGTTTACCGCCATCGCCGGGAAGGGGCGCGCCTTGACGCCTGCGGAATTGACTCCCATGGTCGCGGCGGCCAAACTCCAGCCCGGTGTGTTTGTCATCAACCCGTGACCCACCTGCTCGCAACGGACTAGCCGATCATGTCTTTGACCCTCATCCATCACGCCGACCTGCTGGTGACAATGGACTCGCAACGGCGCGAGATCCGTGACGGCTCTGTCGTCGTCGATGACCGCGCCATCGTCTGGGTGGGCGCAGCGGACGACCTCCCCCCCGATTATCAAGACCGCGCCCAGGCGACGATCAACGCGCGCGGGCGCATCGTCCTGCCCGGCTTTGTCAATACACACCATCACTTTTACCAGACCCTGACGCGTGCCGTTCCCCAAGCGCAAAACGCCGTCCTCTTTGACTGGCTCAAGACGCTCTACCCGATCTGGGCCGAACTCACGCCCGATGCCGTGCGCATCAGCACGCAGCTAGCCCTGGCCGAACTGCTGCTCAGTGGCTGCACCACCAGCAGCGACCATCACTATCTCTGGCCGAATGGCACGCGCCTGGACGACCAATTTGAGGCCGCTGAACAGGTGGGCGTACGCTTTCATGGCGCGCGCGGCAGCATGAGCCTGGGCGAAAGCCAGGGAGGTCTGCCGCCGGATCGTGTCACCGAGGACGAAGACGCAATCCTGCGTGACTGCCGTCGCGTGGTGGAGACCTTTCACGACCCTGCGCCCCTGTCCATGCGCCGCGTGGTGATCGCGCCGTGCAGCCCGTTCAGCGTCACCCCAGACCTGATGCGCGAGAGTGCAGCCCTGGCACGCAGCTTTGGCGATGCCCATGTCCGGCTTCACACCCATTTGGCCGAGACGCTTGACGAAGAGGCCTTTTGCCTGGAGGCATTTGGCGCGCGGCCGGCCGCCTACGCCGCCGACCTGGATTGGATGGGGCCGGATGTCTGGCATGCCCACTGCGTCCACGTCAACCCCGCCGAGGTCGGCCACTTTGCCCAGACGCGCACCGGTGTGGCCCATTGCCCCACCAGCAATATGCGCCTGGCCAGCGGCATTGCACCCGTGCGCGGTATGCTGGATGCGGGTGTCCCTGTCGGGCTGGGCGTGGACGGCAGCGCCAGCAACGACGGCAGCCATCTCCTGGCCGAAGCGCGCCAGGCCATGCTCTTACAGCGCGTTCTGGGCAACCCTGCCGCCATGACTGCGCGCCAGGCCATAGAACTGGCGACATTAGGCGGCGCAGCCGTGCTTGGTCGCGACGATATCGGATCGCTGGAACCGGGCAAGGCCGCCGATATCATCGCCTTTGACCTCTCCGCCCCCACCTACGCCGGGGCTGCCGTCCATGACCCGCTGGCCGCGCTCGTCTTTTGCCAGCCGCAGAACGTGGATTTTGCGATGGTCAACGGCGCGGTACTCGTCCAGGAAGGTCACCTGACGCGCCTTGACCTGCCCAAGGTAGTCGAGGCCCATAACGCCGCCGCGCGCGACCTGTTCGTGCGTGCCCGGCTTGCCTAATGCCATGCCGCCACCTACGCTTGAAGTCATCCTCACCCACGAACATACCGACTTCGACGCGCTCGCCTCCTTGCTCGCCGCGTCGTTGCTGTATCCCGATGCGTTGCCAGTGCTGCCGCGCCAGCTTAACCGCAATGTCCGCAGTTTCCTGACCCTCTACCGCACCCGCTTCCCTTTTCTCACCGACCGCGAACTGCCGCGCGGGCGCGTCACCCGCGCCATCCTGGTAGACACGGGTGCGGCCAACTGGGTCAAGGGTATGGACAGCACCACCGAACTGTACATCATCGACCACCACAGCTATGACCAGGAACTTCCAGAGGGCCAACGCCTTTGGTCGGAGCCGGTGGGCGCCAATACAACGCTCCTGGTCGAGAAGATCATGGAAGCCGGGATCATGCTCTCCCCCTTGCAGGCGACCCTGCTCACGCTCGGCATCCACGAAGATACCGGCAGCCTGACCTATCCGTCCACCACCCATCGCGATGCGCGCTGCCTGGCCTGGCTCCTCGAACCGGAGCACAAGGTCAACCTGGAAGTGGTCAATCACTTTCTCAACCACCCACTCAGCCAGGTTCAACGCCGCTTGTTCCAGACCCTGATCGACGAAAGCGAGTACGTTGAAATCGCCGGTCACACCGTGGTGATTGCCCAGGCCGACGCCCCCGGCTTTCCAGAGGAATTGAGCGCCCTCGCCACCCGGCTGCGCGATTTTCACGAAACAGACGCCATCTTCATCCTGATCGACCTGGGCGACATGATCCAGGTTGTGGCGCGCAGCACTACCGACGAGATCGACGTCGGCAAGATCGCCACCGCGCTGGGCGGGGGAGGACATGCACGCGCCGCCGCCGCGCCGATCCATGACCTGGGACAAGGCACCGAGATCGTGCGCGACCGCATCATCGCCCTCCTGCACGAAACCGCGCGCGGGGCCACCACCGTCCAGCACATCATGAGTACAGGTCGCCCCCAACTGCTCACGCCCGAGATGACGATCAGCGATGCCGTCCAACTCATGCGCCGCTACGGCCATGAAGGCTTTCCCGTCCTGCGCACCCACCCCGATGGCAGTGAAGAACTGCTCGGCGTCCTCACGCGGCGCGAGGCCGACCGTGCTATGGATCACCAATTGGGCGACCAACCCGTCACCAAGTTCATGCGCGCTGGGAATGTCACCATCCAGCCCGACGCCTCGATCAATGAGCTGCGCCGCCTGATGATCGACAGCAACTGGGGTCAAATCCCGGTTGTGGACGACGACAACCGCATCATCGGCATCGTCACCCGCACCGATCTGATCAAGCTCTGGGACGAAGAGAACCAGCCCCACCGCCACGCCGAGGAAATCGCCCAGCGGCTGAGCATTTCGCTGCCGCCACTCCACCATGCCCTGCTGCGGCTGATCGGCAGCGAGGTGCAGCGGCTTCACTACACGGTCTATGCCGTGGGCGGCTTTGTGCGCGACCTGTTGCTCAACCTCGGCGATTTGAGTGTCGCCACCGATATGGATATCGTCATCGAGGGCAACGCCATTGAGTTCGCCCGCCATATGCAATCGCGCTACGGCGGGCGCGTCGTCCCGCACAAACGCTTCAATACCGCCA